>NZ_VOYE01000014.1:0-105053 GCF_013420765.1 Acinetobacter sp. YH01009
TGAAAACCTTCAAAATTCTTGCTGAGCGATATCGCAATCGAGGCAAAAGACTAGCATTAAGATTCAATCTAATTGCTGGAATTTATAACTTGGAGCTGAGTGAAAAATGACTTATGAAAGAAATCTATTGTTTGAATCTTTTATTTGGAACTGAGTAAAAGTGACTTATGAATATAAATTAATTTTCAGAGTTAGGTGTGTTGATTTTACAAAGAATATTTGATCATGACGCTTTAAATTTATCAATAATTAAGTATAGTTATACCATTAAAAAATTACTAGATTAAACAAACAATGAGAATGCATATTTTTTTAAATTCCTTACTTACGATGTATTGTTCAATTTCAATATTTATGGTCATTTTTATATATTTTTTATCTAATTGGCAAATATGGGAAAAACATTTTACATTCATTAGTTTAATGTCATTCTTAATACTGGCAATTTGTTTTTACTTTAAATATAACGAAAAATTGAATGATGGTAATATTTTATTCAAGCAGTTGCCAATGAAAGTACAACTACCAATAAGAACTTCAACTATATTATTTTTAAACCTAAATTTGGGTTTTATCTTATTTATATTGGCAGTGCTTACGATAGTAATTACAGCTAATATATGGTTTTTTACACTTTGTATTTTTATTATTTGGAATGCAATAATTTGTCATCCTCATATTTGGTTTGTAGATTCAATTGATTTAAAACAAGATATAAAAAATAAAACAAACGAATTTGAAATTCTAAGACAGGATAAAGGTGATTTTGAATATTTTAATGATGGTTTCACATACACTATAACTGGGCCTGAAATAAGCACTAAAACTATATTATGGAAAGATATTCAAAGTATAGATGTCGTACGCCAAGATCTTGGAACCATTGATGAGATTCAGCTCTATATATTGTGTTCAAATACAATCATTTATATTGCCGAAAATACACCGGGTTATTACTATTTCATTGATCAACTGCATCAGAATTTTCCAGAAATAGATGAAATTTGGCAAATTTCAATCATTGCAGATGATTCAGGGCAACCATTCAATATTTTAAAAAAAGGCAATGGTCATTGATATGAAAAGTTATTTAGCCGTCTAAGATATTGGCGCATAATTTGCTTGCTTCTACCTAATTTTTTACTGTTTGATATAACAAATTAGGAAGTTGAAGTGACTACAGGCTACTTACGCGGGCAAGACTTAATTGACCAGATCCAACAACAGGATTATTCCAGAGATCTAATTGGATATCATGGCGATGTACCTCAAGTCGTATGGCCTAATCAGGCACGTATCGCAGTGCAGTTTGTGTTGAACTATGAAGAGGGTGGAGAAAACCATATCGAACATGGGGATGCAGGATCAGAACAATTCTTATCCGATATTATTGGAGCGGCCAGTTTTCCTGCCAAACATATGTCGATGGACTCGATGTATGAATATGGCTCCAGAGCCGGTTTTTGGCGGATTCATGAAGAATTTAAAAAACGTGATTTACCCATGACAGTCTTTGGCGTTGGTATGGCTTTAGCGCGCAATCCTTATATTGTCGAAGCGATCAAACAAGCCAATTATGATGTCGTTTCACATGGTCAACGCTGGTTACATTATCAGGATATGCCGATAGAGCTAGAATGTCAGCACATGGATCAAGCGATTAGTGTGCTTGAAGCTTTATTTGGAAAGACGCCTATTGGCTGGTACACAGGGCGTGACAGTCCCAACACACGTCAGCTATTGGCTGAATTTCCGCAAATTAAATATGACTGCGATCACTATGGTGATGACCTGCCTTTTTGGAGTCGTTTGACGAATGAAAATGGTCGAACCCGTCCACATTTAATTATTCCTTACACACTTGAAAGCAATGATATGAAGTTTTGTTCACCGGGTGGTTTTAACAGTGGTGAACAGTTTTATCAATATCTTAAAGATGCTTTTGATGTGCTATATGAAGAAGGTGAAAGTGCGCCAAAAATGTTATCGATAGGGATGCATTGTCGTATTTTAGGGCGACCAGGCCGTTTTAAAGCACTACAACGATTCTTAGATTATGTGCAATCACATGAAAAAGTCTGGATCTGTCGCCGTGGTGATATCGCGGAACATTGGTATACACATCATGCAGTCTAAAAAAAAATATTTGGATAAAGAGGAGCTTAGCTCCTCTTTTTTTAGGCCTGAACTTAGGTAACTGACATCATAGACCTAGGTTGGCACTGATATTGCAAAACTAAATTTGAACAATCATTCAATAATTTTAGGCGATTTTATAGTGCAACTTGTTGAATTTAATCAAGCATCCGAAGCAGATGTAAAAACTTTTTTAAAGCACTGTGTGCAAATTGAAGGCTGGGCAGAACACATTGTAGCGCAGCGTCCTTATACCTCTATCACGCAAATCACAGAGCAAGCAGTAAAAGCTGCAAAAGCTTGGACTTGGGATGAAATCAAAAATGCTCTAGATAACCATCCACGAATTGGTGAAAAAAAGGCGCAGGCTGAATTAAGTAGTTTGGAACAACAATTTTCAAATCAAGAACAGTCTGAAATTTCAGCAGATGAAGAAACTCAATTTGCATTGCTGAAAGGCAATATCGCGTATGAGAAAAAGTACGGTTATCTCTTTTTAATCAAAGCTTCAGGCCTCAGTAGTGAAGATGTACTACAGGCGCTGAAATATCGATTATTGAATGATCCTGAAACAGAAAAAAGAATTGTCCATCATCAACTGGCTGAAATTGCCTTATTAAGATTAAAACAGGAGCTTAGCGCATGATTAGCTCACATATTTTAGACACCAATCTAGGCAAACCTGCAGCGAACGTCAGCATTCAATTATTTAATGCTGAAGGTAAGTTGTTGGGTTCAGCCCAAACCAATGCTGATGGCCGCGTTAATGATTTTGCACTCAAGGAATTTACAGCAGGTGCGTATAGCCTTGAATTTGCGACTGCTGAATATTTTCAGACGTTAAATACCGAAACCTTTTTTCCAAAAGCTGTGATTCATTTTTATGTAAAAGATGCCTCGCAGCATTTTCATATTCCTTTACTCATTAGCCCATTTGCATATTCTACGTATCGCGGAAGCTAAGAGCAAAGTTAAAAAATAGGGGATATAAAAATGACAGAACAAGATAAAACAGTTTCACCAGAACATGAATATTTAGGCGCAGGGAAAAGCCTTGCCTATGGACTACAGCATGTATTAACCATGTATGGCGGTATTATCGCTCCGCCATTGATTATTGGTACAGCCGCGGGACTTGAACCTGCGCAAATCGGTTTATTGATTGCCGCGGCGCTTTTTGTCGGTGGCTTGGCGACCATCCTACAAACCGTAGGTGTGAAATATATCGGTGCAAAATTACCCTTAGTTCAAGGGGTTTCATTTGCAGGTGTGGCGACGATGATTGCCATAGTAACCGCAGGCGGTGGGCTTTCTGCTGTTTATGGTGCGGTGATTGTTGCATCTCTAATTGGCTTTTTTCTAGCACCTTATTTTTCAAAAATTATTCGTTTTTTCCCACCGATTGTGATTGGCTGTGTGATCACCGTGATTGGTCTTTCATTGCTGCCTGTAGCGGTACGCTGGATGATGGGGGGGAACAATAAAGCACCAGACTGGGGAAGTGCTGAGAACATCAGCTTGGCATTTTTAACTTTGGGTATCGTGATTGCGTTGAATTTAACCCGTAATGCAACCATCCGACGTTTATCTATTTTGTTGGCCATTGTCTTCGGTACAGTGCTGGCTTATGCCTTTGGCTTTGGCGATTTTTCTAAAGTTGCAAATGGTAACTGGATTCAATTTCCAAGCTTCTTTGCTTTTGGTATGCCAACTTTTGAGTTAAGTGCCATTATTGCCATGCTGATCGTGACTTTAGTGATTATGACTGAAACCACAGCAGATATTATTGCCGTTGGGGAAATTGTTGGTACTAAAGTGGATGCTGAGCGTATTACCAATGGCTTACGTGCAGATATGCTATCTAGTGCAGCAGCGCCAATCTTCGGTTCATTCATGCAAAGTGCTTTTGCACAAAATGTCGGTTTAGTAGCGATTACAGGCGTGAAAAGTCGCTTTGTTGTTGCAGCGGGTGGGATGATCTTGGTCGTATTAGGCGTTCTACCAATTATGGGACGACTGATTGCAGCGATTCCAGTCCCTGTATTAGGTGGTGCTGGTTTAGTTTTGTTTGGAACGGTTGCGGCAAGTGGTATTCGTACCTTGGCGAAAATTGACTATAACGAGCAAAAGAACCTCATCATTGTTGCGACTGCGATTGCAGCAGGGATGATTCCAATTATCGATCATTCTTTCTATGCAAACTTCCCGAAATGGGTGCAAACACTCTTTCATTCAGGCATTAGTTCAACTTGTTTGATGGCGATTATTTTAAATATTGTGTTCAATCATTTGAATTTATTTAAAAATAAGGAAGTGACTATGAGCAAAGATCAGGTTAAAAAACCAAGCATGGCGATAGATGTGCAACATTAATCATTGCCGATCTTGAGTCTTGAACCACACGATGATTCATAAAATAAAAACTTTATAGTTTAAAAAAGCCCTCGAAGTAGAGGGCTTTTTATTGAGTAATGTTTAAATAAAACATTATCAAGAGATGGAATAAATTATGTATTAACAGGTGGTTAGGTGGTTTTTAGCCTATTTAACTCTAAGTTTTTAAGCTAAAAACCATTAATTTGAAATGTGAATAGGCGTTGGGAACTGAAACACATCACAATTATGCCCAGCGCCAATCCGATCGATGACGGCAAAGCTACTCGGTGCTTCGAGTGTCAGGAGAGGATGATGCCATGTTCCTGCACGATAATTGACTCCTTGGCTACCATCAGTAATGAAAGCACATAGCTGTGTAAGATCGGGGCTGTGATCATCTAACGCAGGTGCAACTACCACTAAAAAAGCCTGCGCTTGCATTGGAATAAACGCTTGCGAGCCGTTGGGATGACGCTCTAACATCGAAATCGTAAAAGGCAATTCAGTGGTTTTGATATTTCTAAAGAGGCTAATTCCAGCAACCGCATCACCTGAAATTTCTGTTTCCACGAGGGCATGGTATCGCTCTGTATGTGCGTCATTGATGTGGAAAAAATCATGTCCAGTCGTGCAAATGACTTCTCCAAAAGGTGCAAAGCCTTCAATACTCAGAGCTTGTATTTTTATGCTGTGTGTCATGTTTAGATATCTTATAGGGCATTTAATTAAAAAAAATTGAAACCATACACATAGGAAGCACGAAGGCTTCCTATTTTATTTACACTGTAATTAAGGATGTATTTTCCCCCATAACCGTATGCGACTAATCCCCCCGTCAGGAATCATATTGATGCGGATATGCGATATTTTTTCATGCTTTAAAATCTCACTCACAAAGCTATGAATATGATCCATCTGCATGTCTTGTGCGTCGAGCAAAAACGGCCAGAACATACTTTGCGGAATCAGTTGAGGGTCAGTGGCATCTTCTATATAAATTGCTTGTATGGACACTTGTGCAGGAAAGTTGCCTTTAAAATGGGCAGTATCAATATCAATTTTCTCTATTGCACCAGATTGACCCAAAGCCAAAATGCACCAGTCAAAACCTGGTGCACGGCGACGTTTAGTTTCCCAACCATCTCCCATATTGATACCACGGCCAGGGTTAATTAAGTTTCGTGGATGTCCAAAATGAGCATCACTATAAGCAATTACGCGTCCACCATTTTCCAGTGCAACAAGGTCTAATGTGCTCGTATTGTCTTGAATTTGAACCTGAACTTCACCATAGACTTTAAATCGTGCAATACCACCGTCTGGGTATATATTTAAACGCACATGGGTAAAAACCTGATCATTTGAGACCATCAATATATGGTGTTGGCTCGGGCCCAATACGGTATTGTCTAAGATATTGACCCATGCTGCCTGTGCTAGCTCGCCATTTGGTGCAAAGCAGGCTTCAACTGATGCGGAAGCTGGATAATTCCCTGTAAAGAATGTTGTATCAATATCTAAGGCTTGAATTCGTCCAGCAACACCGAGTTGGATGATTGCCCAATCATAACCTGCATGGCGTTTACGACGCGTTTCCCAACCATCCATCCATTTGCCATGATCATCAAATTTATCTTCGACGAAGATAGGTGCATTAAATTGAAGCATGCGTTTTGCTTCTGCAAAAAAATCATCTGAACATTCAAGTATTTTTGCACCAATACGGTCATCTGCTAAATTTGTAAGTGTCTGTAATTGTGCAGGAATATCAAAACTTGGTGCGAGTAAAGTCGCCATATATAAAATCCATTCACTATTTTCATTTAAAACATATGCATTTTGTTTTTAGTGTTAAAAATTTAACATTTGATAAAAACTAGCATTTACACGTGTTTAGAAGCACAGCGTGTGCCAACTTTAGATTTTTTTATTGTTTGTTTGAAAAAATGGCATGCTTTTCGCTTTTTAGGAGAAAGATATTTAAAAAAACACAGGGGAGTTATAGATGGACATTACAATTATTGGTGCAGGTATGGCGGGCCTAACGACAGGGATCGCTTTGAAAAAATTTGGACACCAAGTAACCATCTATGAACAGGCAGAACAAATTTTACCTGTTGGAGCCGCTATTTCTTTATGGTCTAACGGTGTCAAATGTTTGAACTATTTGGGGCTAACCGAACAAGTCGAAAAGCTCGGTGGCAAGATGGATCACTTAGCCTATATCGATGGTTTAACTGGCGATGTTATGACGCAGTTTAGTCTGTTTCCTTTAATTGAAGAAGTTGGTCAGCGACCTTATCCAGTTTCACGTGCAGACTTACAAAATATGCTCATGGATGAGTTTGGCCGTGAGAATATTCATTTGGGTAAAAAAATGGTGAGCTTCTTGGAGCAAGATGATCAAGTGATCACACGTTTTGCAGATGGAAGTGAGGTTCAGGCTGATTTATTGGTGGGCGCCGATGGAACACATTCACTGACACGGGCGTATGTATTGGGGGAACAAGTTGAGCGCCGCTATGCAGGTTATGTCAATTGGAACGGTTTAGTCGAGATTTCAGAAGAATTTGCTGCGGAAGATCAGTGGACGACATTTGTAGGTGAAGGTAAACGCGTTTCGCTGATGCCCGTTGCCGACAACCGATTCTATTTCTTCTTTGATGTACCTTTAGCAGCAGGCTTAGAAAATGACCGCACACAATATAAGGCCTTATTTAAAGAATACTTTAAAGGTTGGTGTGAACCGGTGCAAAAGCTGATTGATGCTGTAGATGCCCAAAAAACCAATCGGGTAGAAATTCATGATATTGAACCTTTTGCAGATTTCTACAAAGGCCGTGTGGTGATCGTGGGTGATGCAGCACACAGCACAACGCCTGATATTGGACAAGGTGGTTGCCAAGCAATGGAAGATGCAATTTATTTAGCTCGTTCTTTGCAAATCAATACTTTGGGCTTACAAGATTCATTGCGTCGTTATCAAAATAAACGTAATGAACGTGCTAATGAATTGGTTCTGCGAGCGCGTAAACGTTGTGATGTGACGCATATGAAAGATGAAAGTGTGACGCGTGAATGGTATGCAGAACTGCGTAAAGAACAAGGCAATCATATTATGAAAGGCATCATTAGTAATATTGTAGGCAATCCATTGGATTAAAAAAATAAACTAATAAAACTTTAGCTTTCAGCAGCCAGTACGGGTTATTCGCACTGGCTTTTTTTAAATAATTATTTGCTATTACAACGCCAAAATATTGGTTTTAGGGGGTCATGGATTTTAAATTGATTTTAATTTCTTCCATTTTTTCCACCAAAAGATTAATCATGATCTGAGAAATTCGGGAGGTTTGGCGCTTCGATGCGACACATAAAGCGATGGTTAAACTGTGTAAACCTTTTTCACGGATCGGTTTAAAAATAATCTTATTATTCTCAAGCAGTGGCAAAGCATCCATATATGACATCAAACTGATGCCTAATTGTTGCTGAACCAATGACAATATCATTCTAATGTCATTACATTCGATCTTTTGAATCGGACTAAACTTATGATGTTTATATAAAGTCTGTACATATTCACTAATAATGAGTGGATCACTCGGTAAAATATGTCGTTCATTTAACGTATCTGAAAGATAAATTTTATCCATTCCACCCAAGGTATGATGCGGCGACATCACAAAGCCCAAGGGAATTTCTATAAAGGATAAAATCTCTAATTGGCTATGGCTTTTGGGATTTAAAATTATGCCAAAATCTAATTCTGCATCGACGATTTTTCTGGATATATCTTCACTGCTATTCATGCTGATATTGAGGTTGATCCACGGATATGTTTCAGCCATCTTTTGAATGCAGTCGACGACGAAACTGTCATTCAAAGCTGCAATAAAGCCCATTTCAATGTTTCCACGGTTTAAGCCTTGGATTTCATCAAATCGAGTTCGTGTCAGTTGATATTCTTTTTGCCATTTTAATAAATCGGCATACAGTAATTCACCCGCGAGCGTCAGTTTTAAGCCCTGAGGTAGTCGTTCAAATAGGGCAACCCCCAGTTCTTCTTCTGCCAAAACGATTTGTCGATGTACTGCCGAGACTGAAATAAAAAGTTGTTCAGCAGCTTTGCGCAGACTTCCAGTCCGTGCAACCGCCATGAAATATTCAGAAAATCTAGAAAAAGTAATCGACATACAGGCTTCAATCTCTATCGCGTCATCAGCGAATCATAATGTTATGCATTTTAAGCGATATTCATGCCAGCTTTATCAAATCAAGCAATAATGAATACTTAATGTTCCAAAAAACAGAACAATCTATGCAAATCATTCTAATAGACAAAAATGTGTTTAGATTTTAATTTCAATTTAGAAAATAAGGATTTAGCAAAATTTTGATGATGCTAAATGCTGAAGAAATATTGAAAATGTCGAGATGAACTATGAATGCCATTCCAGTACTCAATTTATTTACCCAACCTCAGTGCAGTACATTTGATGCTAACGACTGGAATATTTTGGCGCAGCATTGGTATCCCGTTGCACGTGTAGAAGATGTTTCGATTGAACCGCAACAAGTGCAATTACTCGATGTAAAAATGGCGTTATATCAAACTGAAAGTGGAAAAATTCATTTGGTTCGTGACATCTGTCCACATCGTGGGGTGCCATTAACCAAAGGCTGGGTCAAGGGTGAAGACATTATTTGTCCATATCATGGTCTACATTATAACGGCGCAGGAAAGTGTGTAAAAATTCCCGCACAGCCAGAGCTGACTCAAATTTCAGAGCGTTTTTCATTAACTAAATTTCCAGTTGTATTGAAATATGGATTAGTGTGGACCAGTTTATTTAACCGCGATGAATCTACGGCCAATTTTCCCGATTTAGACACGTGGGATACCGAGCAGCACCAATCTATATTGCCACCTCATGTTGATATTGGAGGTTCAAGTGGACGTCAACTCGAAGGCTTTATTGATGTTGCACATTTCGCATGGGTGCATCATGAGAGCTTTGCAGACCGTGAAAATCCTAAAGTACAAAAATATTCCACAGTACGCACGGACTATGGACTACATACAGAATATCTTAGTGATGTGAGTAATTATCCGCATGGCTTACAACATTTAGCACCAGAAGACTTTTTATGGAAAAGAACATTTGATGTCTATCCGCCATTTTCAGCAATTTTAACCATCGATTTTCCTGAAAATGGGGTGTTAAAAATATTAAATGCCTGTTGTCCTGTATCGCATAACAAAACCCGTTTATTTGTGCCTTTAACTCGTAATTTTGATACCACAGGAGATTTGCAAGCGGTCTATGATTTTAATGCACAAATTTTTGCTGAAGATCAGGACATGGTGGAAAGTCAAAAACCAGAGGAATTGCCATTGGATATCAGTATGGAGGCGCATTTCGAAGCAGATCGCTCATCGACAACCTATCGTCGCATATTAGCTGAATGGGGGTTAAGCAAACGTTATACCGTTTAATATATAAATTCCAAAATTTTTAAATTTGAAATTTTCATGCAAAAAAGCGACTCAATCGAGTCGCTTTTTGAATTTGTACGATACGGATTAGTTTACACGTATCCATGTCTGGCTGCGTCCAAGCGCGGATACTCCAATATAGCCACGACCATTCAAGGTCTTACCGTCATTCGACATTTTGGCATTGAAACTATAGGTTTTACCATTTTTCGGGTCAGTAATTTTACCGCCGTCATAGGTATTTTTACCGGTATTTTTCAAACCATTCACGATTTGCACACCGAGTAGTGGTTTATTGTGGAATTTACCTACACATTTTTGGCAGTTTTCTGCTTCACCCGGGGTGAGTACATCAACGATTTTTGCAGATAAAACGCCCTTTGATGTTTCGTTAAATTGAACTACAGATAAAGGTTTTTTGGTTTGGTCATCGATGGTTTTCCATTTAGTACCATGCAATGGATCAGCAGCCAAAGCTAAGCTAGACACCAGTGACAAACCGATTAGGCTAAGAGTTGTTTTTATCATTTTAGAACCTCTATTGAACATAGTAAGAGATGTGCATCCCTGATCTTCCAAAGGGTGGATACACAAGACTTGGAAAATTACAAAGCATCAGCCTTGTTGTCTTCAAGGGCTATATTCACAAAAAAATAAGTATATATTGTGGATTTTATATACTGATTTTGAATATCTAGAATCTGGATCGTGTAGAAAAATAGAATAAATGTTGAGCTTTGTTTATAACATTTGGGATTTGTATCAATTTTATAAATATCAAACGCTGTTTGAGCTGAAAAATTTAGAGCTACAATCCCAAAAAAAGCCGGAGCTAAAAGGCTCATTTAAGTTTTCAATTTTTGCTCTAATCATGTTGAATTACATTAATTTGATTTGAAGCAATAACGCTAAAGAGCTATGTATAGCATTCATATTTTACAATTAAATAAAATCATTTCATTCATAGATCAGTTCTCGTTAAGCTTGTGTTATGAATAATATGAAAATGCAGCTTGTTCACTGAACGAGATTAAGTGTGTATAGGAATAACGATGAAAAATTTTAACAACAAAGTCGCAGCCATTACTGGAGCAGGTTCAGGTATTGGGCAGCAGTTAGCCATTCAACTGGCTCAATCAGGTGCGCATCTAGCATTAAGTGATCGCAACCTCGACGGCCTTGCACAAACGGCTGAAATGATTAAGCACACCGGTGTGAAAATAACTCAGACCCAGTTAGATGTATCTGATCGTGCCGCTGTCGAGCAATGGGCGGCTGCAACCCAAGCTGAATTTGGTCAGGTCAATTTGATCTTTAATAATGCGGGTGTCGCGCTAGCCAGTACAGTAGAAGGTATGCATTATGATGAAATTGAGTGGATTATGAATATCAATTTCTGGGGCGTGGTGTATGGGACAAAAGCATTTTTACCGTACTTAAGACAAAGTGGCGATGGACATATAGTTAATATTTCCAGCTTATTTGGTTTGACGGCTCAACCGACTCAAAGTGCCTATAATGCAACGAAGTTTGCGGTACGAGGTTTTACTGAATCTTTACGCCAAGAATTAGACTTGGAAAATGCTGGAGTCAGCGCAACTTGCGTGCATCCGGGTGGGATTCGAACCAATATTGCAAATAGCGCGCGTATGAGTGACAGTATTCGTGCGTTAGGGATGAACCCAGATAGGGCAACCAAAGCATTTAATAAAGTGCTAAAAACACCGCCTGAAGTCGCAGCAAAAGGCATTTTAGATGCGGTAAAGCAGAATAAACGTCGAGTTTTAATTGGTAATGATGCCAAAATTATTGATTTAATTCAGCGAATTGCACCTACACGTTATGCCCAAGCCATAGATCTACTTAGTGGTAAGAAAAAACGTAAATAATTCAAAGATAAGTAAAAAAGGGATGATGCAACATGATCCCTTTTTTATCCTATAGAGCTCTTAATTTCGAATATTGAATTTTTAAGTTTAAATGACAAGAAAATCAAAAAATTGAGTTTTCGATTAAACAAAGAAGATGTAGTGTTCCATCTTCTTTGTATTGGCAATGCGTTTGGACATTATGAACTTTTAGAATCTTGAGTCGTTGTCATCGGTGCTTGTGTGGCTACTCGTTGGTGCTTGTGTGGCTACTCGTTTGGTCAAAATGACATGTGCAGCGACACCGATACAAATCCCCCAAAATACTGAGCTTAGCCCTAAAAAATGCATACCTGAGGCTGTCGCTAAAAAAGTGATTAGCGCCGCATCACGGTTGGCCTCATTTTTCATCGCAACGGACATGTTTGTTCCAATCGCACCTAATAACGCTAAACCTGCAAGTGCAGCGACCAACTCTTTAGGTAATAGGCTAAATAACATGACAATACTGCCTGCAAATAAGCCGCCTAAAATATAAAAAATACCATTGGCAATACCAGCTATATAACGTTTTTCTTTTAGTTCATGTGCATCTTTGCCCATACACATGGCTGCGGTAATAGACGCCAAAACAATGGTAATGCCTCCGACACATGCTACAGCGAGCGAGGCAATACTGGTCGCAGTGATAATGGGCTTAGCTGGCGTGTCATATCCACTTAGTTTCATGATCGCCATCCCCGGAAGGAATTGACCACTCAGACTGACTAAAATTAAGGGAATCGCCAAATTTAAAGTCGAGTTCCAAGTCCAAACTGGAGCAATAAACTGCGGTATAGCGAGTTGAAAATTCACATCAACAGGATTAATTTTTCCTAATGTAAAACTCAGGATGACACCAGTCAGTAAGACCCAAATCATCGCGTAGCGTGGCGAAAGTCTTTTCGATATGAGAAAGACCAATAACATGCCAAAGACAATGATCGGCATACTATCTGTCGCAGTGAACAGTCCAAGTCCAAACTGAAATAAAATACCTGCCATCATTCCCGCAGCGACATCTTGAGGAATCCATTTTAAGAGTTTGTCAAAATAGCCAGTGATGCCAATCAAGAAAATAACAATAGCGGACGTGATATAAGCTGCTATGGCTTCATTCAGTGAAATATTCGGAAATAGGGTGACTAAAAGGGCTGTACCGGGCGCTGACCACGCGGTAATCACCGGGGTTTTATATTTAATAGAGAGATAAATACCCGCCAGCGCAGCACCAATAGAAATCCCCCAAATCCATGAAATCATCATGGCTGGGGAAACTTGAGCTTTTTGTGCGGCTTGGAAAAAAATAATCAGTGGGCCTGAATATGAAATCAGCACGGCTAAAAATCCTGCAACCGTCGCTGAGATCGACCAATCTTCTTTTAATGTTTTTAACAGGGGTGCCATCGCTTTTGCCTCCATGCGACTATGTCAATGAGCCTGTTGAATTAAACCAATGACGGTATAGCGTTTAACCTTGATCTCCACCACCAACAGGGACGACTGTTCCTGTCATATAAGATGAATCATCGGATGCCAAAAATAAGATGGCATTCACTTGTTCCTGAATTGTGCCATAGCGTCCTAAGAATGTACGGTCAATGGTTTGATCGACCACGTCTTGCATCCATTGTTTTTCATGATCTGACAATGGATTGGTATTTCTTGGTACTTTTCGTGGTGGGGCTTCTGTGCCACCTGTGGCTACGGCATTGACTCGAATACCATCTTTGGCATGTTCAAAAGCGAGAGCAGCGGTTAAGCCATTAACCCCACCTTTTGACGCTGAATATGGCACACGGTTAATACCACGGGTTGCAATAGAAGATACATTTACAATTGTCCCTTGCTGATTTTGAATCATTTCAGGTAACACGGCTCGGCAGCACCAGAGGGTTGGAAATAATGAACGATTAACTTCCTTAATGATTTCTTCTTCTGAAAACTCTTGGAAGGGCTTCATCCAAATCGCACCTCCGACGTTATTGATCAAGATATCAATTCGGCCATATTTTTTAATGGCTTGGGTAGCAACTAATTGAGCGCCTGAATATGTTTCAAGATTGGCTTTAACAATAATGGCATCGCCATTGTGGGCTTGAATATCGTTCAGCGTATCTTCAACAAAATCTGAGAGATCTGCCAATACCACTTGAGCACCTTCTCGGGCCACTTGTAGTGCGACTCCACGACCAATACCTTGAGCGGCACCGGTTACAATAACAACTTTATTGCTAAATCTGGCTTGTTCTGACATTAAACTATTCTCCCTCAATTCGCTGAGAATTTTTCAAACAAGAAGTTTGCAGGTTTAACGCCTTCGGTATCTAACCAGCCACGTACAGCTTCGACCATCGGCACAGGACCACAGAGGTAAATATCCACATCACCATTGTTTAACCAATCTTTTTCAACATGACTGGTCACATAGCCTTTACGTTCATGCTGTGACTCAGGGTGAGCGACCACAGTACGGTATTCGAACCAAGGGAGTTTGTTTTGTAATTCATCTAGCTTGTCTTTTGCTACGATGTCAAAGTCATTGGTTACGCCAAATACAAGACGAACAGGTTGCTCAGAACCTTTTTCTTCAAGCACTTGTAACATGGACATAAACGGCGCAATACCTGTACCACCTGCAAGCATGACCACAGGACGGACGACATTACGCAGATAAAAACTACCAAAAGGACCTTTGAAGGTCATTTTGTCGCCGGCTTTCGCATCGGCACTCAGGAAGGTACTCATTTTTCCTTCAGGGACATTACGAACCACGAAGCCTGTTAAACGATTGCCCGGCTTTGAACTAAACGAATACGAACGAGTTTCTTCAGTCCCCGGAATGCCGACATTGACGTATTGACCTGCCAAGAAGTTAATGTCAGGTTGATCTTCATCCAGTTGAATATCAAAGGTAATCGTAGAATCCGACATATTTTCAACACGAGACAATGTGCCTTGAAACTCATGAATTTCAGTTTTACACACGTCAGATGATGCACTGATTTGGAAAACAGCATCTGAACTTGGACGACATTGGCAAGCTAAAATATGACCTTGCTCAGCTTCTTCGGGGGTTAAAGCGTCTTCGATATAAGATTCTTCAGGCATGTCGTAAGTTCCCGACTCACAAAATGCACGGCATGTCCCACATGCGCCATCACGGCAATCTAGAGGGATATTGATTTTTTGACGATAGGCTGCGTCGGATAAGGTTTCACCTTGAGCAACACTAATAAAACGAGTAACGCCATCTTCAAATTGAAGTGCAACATTATGGTTTGACATGGCTGAATATCCTTTTGAAAATCTGGTATAACGTGTCCTTTCAGCCAAATATCCTTCTGGCTGAAAGTAAAACCTTGCTTAGTAAAATAAGCTTTTAGAGGTGATAAATATCAATAACTTGGTTGATATAATCGTTTTTCAGAACAACATATTTGCTGAGGATTTTTGGCTGCTCACCTGAAAAATCAATTTCATAACGTGACATGCCAAAGTAGCTATAGTTGGTTTTGTAGCGGAAACTTAAGGTGTTCCAGTTAAAACGCACCGTTACTTTGTCACCATCACGTTCAATAATCTCGACGTTATTAATGTTGTGGCTGGTTCGGGTATCTGGCATCGTGGCAGATGAACGCTCAGTTTTAATGCGGAAGACACGGTCTTCTAAACCTTGACGGTCTGGATAATAAATCAAAGAAATCTCAGACTGAGGATCTTCTGTCAGGCGGTCATCATCATCCCAAGCAGGCATCCAAAATGATGCAGATGGGGCATAGCACGCTAGCCATTCATCCCACTTTTCATCATCTAAAAAACGCGCTTCGCGGTAGAGGAACTGAGATACAGCTTCAATGCTTACGCTGTCTAAATGTGCAGTTGCATTCATGCGACATCTCCTTGTTCATTTGCGACTTGTTGTGCCAATTCTTTTTCTTCAGCGATGGCATGTTTCATGGTTTTTAACCAATATTGATGCTGAGCAAGGTAAAGACCTTCATCTTCGGTTTTGATGCCACTTAATAGTGGTTTTAATCCAATTTCATTGGCTGCATCATCTGGTCCATGAATCCAGTGTTTTGAACCACGGCACATGTCGTTCCATTCCAGCTCAATCCCTGCATAACCTGCTTGGCAGGCACGGAATTCTTCTAAATCGTCAGGTGTTGCCATGCCTGAAGCATTAAAGAAGTCTTCATATTGACGAATACGACGTGTACGTGCTTCTGGCTCTTCACCAACAGGGGCGATACAGTAAATGGTGACTTCAGTTTTATTGACAGAAATCGGGCGTAAAACTCGAATTTGTGAACCGAATTGATCCATCAAATAGACGTTTGGATAAAGACATAGGTTACGTGAACGCTCGATCATCCATTTCGACATCGGTGCGCCGAATTTTTCGGTATATTCATCGGCTTTGCTAAAGTTTGGCCGGTCTTCTGGGTTAGCCCATTGTGTCCACAACAACATGTGACCACTGTCAAAACCATAAGAACCACCGCCTTGCTTGCCCCAAGAACCCGCACTCATGGCACGAATATTATCTGCCGCTTGTGCTTCTTTACGGTGCTGAGTGGTCGCTGCATAGTTCCAATGCACGGCTGATACGTGATAGCCATCTGCGCCATTTTCAGCTGTCAGTTTCCAGTTACCTTCATAGGTATAGGTAGATGAACCACGTAAAACTTCCAAACCGTTTTCCGACTGACCTTCGATCATGTCGATAATTTTGGTGGTTTCACCTAAGAATTCTTCAAGGCTTGGCACATCAGGATTTAAGCTACCAAATAAAAAGCCTTTATAACTTTCAAAGCGCGCGACTTTTTTCAAGTCATGTGAACCATTTTGGTTAAAGCAATCTGAATAACCCGCTTCGGCAGGGTCTTTAACTTTGAGTAATTTACCTGAGTTATTAAAGGTCCAACCATGGAATGGACATGTATACGTCGCTTTGTTGCCTTTTTTATAACGACATAACTGTGCACCACGATGTGAGCAGGCATTGATCATGGCATTCAGTTCACCATTACGGTTACGTGCAATGATGATCGGCTGGCGACCGATATGAGTCGTGTAATAATCATTGTTATTTGGAATTTGGCTTTCATGTGCCAAATACACCCAGTTACCTTCAAAAATGTATTTCATTTCAAGATCAAATAACGCTTGATCGGTAAATACTGAGCGGTGCAGTTTAAATTCACCAGTGTCAAAATTATCGACAAGAAGTTCATCAATACGATCTAGATGGCTAGTGTTAATTACAGGAATACGTGGCATGTCCATTCTCCGACTGTCCAATGAGGGGATAGTCGCCGAGTTGTCAAACTTGGATGAGACAGCTCGGCTTCCTTTGAGTGAGTAATTAAGCGCTAGCGCGTCGACGATCAACTTCAGTATTTGGTGCAGCAGCTTGTTCTTTAACTAACTCAACATTAAAGCTAATGTGTTTAAACGGTTGGTTTAGACCACGACGTGCAATTTCAGCTTCGTCTGTGATATCAACGGCAGTTGCCACTAGACCATCACGTGTTGCAAAGGCAAAGTCGTCCCAAAGGTATTTATCACCTTCGATGTTGAATTGAGTAGTTAGCTTGCGGTAACCCGGTGCAGAGATAAAATAATGAACATGTGATGGACGGTTACCATGACGGCCTAATTTGTCTAAAACAAATTGAGTTGTGCCTTCTGGAGGGCAGCCATAACCAACGGGCATCGTAGTTTGTGCAACATATTTACCGTCTTGGTCAGAAAGAATCGTACGGCGAAGGTTAAAGTCAGATTGAGACTTATCAAAGAAAGAATAGTTACCTAGGCTGTTGGCATGCCAAATTTCAACTTTAGCGCCTTCAATGATGTTGCCTTCGGTATCTGTTACCGTACCTTCAATAAACAGAGTTGGAATTTTATCGGTTTCCGTACCATCGTCCATACGAGCAAAGCCCACTGATTCAGGTGCGCCAGCCACATATAAAGGGCCTTCAATGGTACGTGGTGTACCACCTGTAATACCTGCTTTCGCATCAGCTTCATCCGCACGTAAATCAAGATAGTGCTCTAAACCTAAACCTGCGGCTAAAAGACCTAATTCGTTTGCTTGACCCGCGTCTGTAAAATACTCTAGACCTTTCCATAGTTCAGTTTGAGTAATATCTAGATCTTCAATCGCTTGGAATAAATCACCCAATAAACGTACCACAACTTGCTGTACACGTTGGTCAACAGGCCCTGTCGCTGTATCTACGTTCATTTGTTTAACCAGAACATCAATCTCTTGACGGTTCATACTATATCTCCTTAAGTATGCATTTAAGTATGGGTGGCTATCACTCGATAAAAGAGGTCTTTGGCTGCCACGTTCCTTGTTTGGTGTCTAACAATACTTTTTAAGTTGTTTCGTGTAGCGGTTGAAGCCTCTTTCAGGTAATGCGCTGCACGATGTTTTTGATCTGTTGGATGGGATTAAATTTGCTTAATCCTGTCTATGTGATATACCTTAAAAGAATAAAATCTTCACGTCGAAGATCAAATTTGCATTTTATTATACTTAATAGGTATCGATAACTATGGAACTAAGACACTTAAGATACTTTGTCGCGGTGGTTGAAGAGCAGAGTTTTACCAAAGCGGCAGAAAAACTATATATAGCTCAACCACCTTTGAGTCGGCAGATTCAAAATTTGGAACATGAGCTTGGAATTCAGTTATTTGAACGAGGTAGCCGTCCGCTTAAGACTACAGAAGCAGGTCAATTTTTTTATCATCATGCTTTAAAACTTTTGTCTAATGCAGAAGAAATTAAATCAATGACGAAACGAATCGGTTTGACAGAACGGACCGTGACAATCGGTTTTGTGAGCTCTTTATTGTTTGGTTTACTTTCGAATATTTTGTATTTATTTAAACAACAACACCCACATTTAAAAATAGAAATGGAGGAAATGGCGACCACTGAACAAATTAAAGCATTAAAAGAAGGTCGTATAGATGTCGGCTTTGGGCGTTTGCGTATTTCAGACCCCGCGATCAAACGGGTTTTACTGCGTGAAGAACGCTTAGTGGTAGCCTTACATGCTAGTCATCCATTGGCACAAAAAAAGGAAGGGGTATATCTCGCAGATCTGATCGATCAACAATTGATTTTTTACCCAAATCACAACAAACCAAACTTTTCGACCCAAGTGCGTGGCATATTTTCAGAGTATGGTTTAGAACCTAAAAAAGTACGTGAAGTACGTGAATTACAACTGGCACTAGGCTTTGTTGCAGCGAATGAAGGGGTTTGTATTACCCCAATGAGTGCCCAAAGTGTGCAATTAACACATTTAACCTTTGTTCCTATCTTAGACGAAGCCGCGATTAGCCCTGTATTTATGGCTGTGCGTCATATGGATGAGAGCGAAGATATTCGTGGTTTATTTGATAGTGTTTATCAAGTGTATGATTTAGAAGCGATTCCATATGATCGTGCTGTGTTTTGAGTATGCTGTCGCTAGACGTTCAGATGAACTGCAGTTATGAAATGATCTATTTAAATAAAGCGGAATCAAGGGATTAATTTATATTCTACTTTTTAGGTATACAAACATGCCTAATCGGTTTTGGACATTAAGCACCGACTTATTCATTGTGAAAAGCGAATTTTACAAGCTTCACAATTAGGAGGTGGGCTATGCAAAACCAGAAAATTAATATTAATACCTTGGTTGATGAAGCCAAATTTACGCCATTTCATTGGGGTGTTTTGATTTGGTGTCTTTTGATTATTATTTTTGACGGTTATGACTTGGTGATCTATGGCGTTGCCTTACCGTTGTTGATGCAAGAATGGTCCTTATCTGCGGTACAAGCCGGCTTACTGGCAAGTACGGCTTTATTTGGCATGATGTTTGGTGCCATGTGTTTTGGCACACTGTCCGATAAAATTGGTCGTAAAAAAACCATTATGATCTGCGTCGGTATTTTTAGTGGTTTTACCTTCTGCGGTGCTTTTGCAAGTACTCCAGTTGAGTTTGGTATTTTACGCTTTCTTGCCGGTCTAGGCATCGGTGGTGTTATGCCGAACGTTGTGGCATTAATGACAGAATACGCGCCAAAACGTATACGCAGCACCTTGGTTGCACTAATGTTTAGTGGTTATGCCATTGGTGGTATGGCTTCAGCGTTATTGGGTGCTTGGTTAGTGCCTGTATATGGCTGGAAAATCATGTTTTATATTGCGATTATTCCATGTCTTGCACTGCCTTTAATCTGGAAATTCCTCCCTGAATCATTGATGTATTTAACTTCAAAGCATCAAACAGATACGACTCGAACGATTGTCTCAAAAATTGCCCCTGAACAAGTCCTCACAACAGATACTCAATTTGTACTCAATGAGGTTTCTGAAGAAGACAAAGCTCCGTTAAAAGCATTATTTCAACAAGGCCGTAGTTTCAGTACGTTTATGTTCTGGATTGCATTTTTCATGTGCTTATTGATGGTTTATGCACTTGGAAGTTGGTTACCAAAATTGATGATTCAAGCTGGCTATTCGCTAGGTGCAAGTATGATTTTCCTCTTTGCACTGAATATTGGTGGAATGGTAGGTGCTATTGGTGGAGGTGCTTTGGCAGACCGATTCCATATCAAGAAAGTACTAAGCATCATGTTCATGTGTGGCGCATTGGCTTTAATCTTACTGGGCTTTAACAGTCCGCAAATGGTTCTGTATACCTTAATTGCTGTAGCAGGCGCAGCTACCATCGGTTCGCAAATCCTACTTTATACCTTTGTCGCACAATACTACCCAACCACGGTACGTTCTACAGGTATGGGCTGGGCATCGGGTATTGGACGAATTGGTGCAATCGTTGGACCTGTGCTTACAGGGGCACTGTTAACCATGAATTTGCCGCATCAAATGAACTTCTTGGTGATAGCCATTCCCGGTGTTATTGCTGCATTGGCGATCTTTATGGTGAATTTGCAAGCGTCTGTAGAGGCATCTACTCAAGGTCAATCGCCAAAACTCAATACGCAAGCTATCAAAAATCCAGCGAATTAAGCCGATATTTAAAGATTTAACATTACCCCAAAATTTTAAGTTTCCAGGCCCTGATGCACAGCATGAGGGCTAGTGGGAAATTGTGACAAAAAATAAGGAAAGGGCATTGCCCAAATCGAGGTCAGGATGAAAACTCAAAAGCTAAATTTAGTCAAAAAAACCTTTAAAATTAAACCGATGATACTAGCTTGTGCAGTCGCGTTCCCCATGTGGACACATGCGGCAGTCAGCGAAGCTGAAGTTGAACAGTTGCGTGATGAAGTCAAAGCATTAAAAGCCATGATGCAGCAATATGTTCAGCAGCAAAACACTTTGTCGAGTGAAATCAAAGACGTAAAACAAGGGTCTGTAGTTGCTGCGCAGAATCAAAAACCGACTCAAACACCGAGCCTGAGTTTAAATACCAAATCGGGCGCTGAGTTTAGCTTGTATGGCAATGTGCGTGCAGATGCATCTTATCAGGCAGAAGGCGGCAGCTTATCTCGCCTGTATAACCAAATGAATAGTGTTCCGCTAGAAGGGAATGCTGAAAGTTCAGATCGTTTAAAAGCAACACTTGCTGCCACACGTTTAGGACTAGACTTTAAAACGCCGACTCAAGTGGGAAATGTAGGCGGTAAAATTGAAGCCGACTTTTTGGGCGCAAATGATGGACTACGTATTCGTCATGCCTATTTAACCTATAGCAATTGGTTGGTGGGGCAAACATGGTCTAACTTTGCTGTACCTGATTATATGCCTGAAACCATTGATGCATTGGGCTATGTCGGTGGTGCTGTTAAACGTACACCGCAAGTTCGCTATAGTCACAAATTTAGTCCTGAGACAAATCTAGTACTTGCCGCAGAAGATTCTAAGGATGACAGCTCAAATATGCGTTTACCTGCATTAACAGTGCGGTTAAACCATAAAATGACAGATACACTCATGTTGAGCGCACGTGCGATGGGTGCTGAAAAGAAAACGGATACGGATACAGAAACTGCATGGGGGCTTGGTCTGGGCGCAAAGCTAGATTTGACGGATAAAACAGTGCTCAAAGCGGATTATTACCATGTCAAAGGCGACAGTAGTTTTGTGTCATGGACCAACCAAGGTTTTGTGACCAATGCGGATAAAGACATCATCGCCACCAATGAATTTGACTCGATTACAGTAGGTTTAACTCAACAAATTTCAGCACAATGGCGCGGAACATTGGGCTATGGTTATATGAAAGCAGATAACAATGCAGATTATGTCAACTCATTAGTCGATAAAACCAAGGCCAATAAAAACTTGTGGCAAGCATGGGCAAATGTATTTTACAGCCCTGTTAAGCCGATTAGTTTAGGTCTGGAGTATGTTTATGGTGAACGTGAAGCATTTGGTGCTGCACCAAATGGCAGTACGAAGGGTGAAGATAACCGAATCAATGCGGTCGCGATGTATAACTTCTAATGCCATTACAGAGAATTGTTTAATTTAAATTGGCTTAGAAATTTCAATATCAATTTAACGAGAGCGTGATTGGAAGTATTTTCAAGTTTTGACATCTGACTTTCCGACAATCTTTCAATGCGTACTCTTAATCAATACACGCCCTTGATCTTCTCCGATTGAGGGCTTTTATCTTATTTAGAAACTTTTATTTTTTGACTAAAAAATATAATTATCTGTTTTATTTCATTTAACAAATCATTTGAATATAAAAATACGAAGAAGGATATTGATAAAAATCATGAATTTTGAAATATTTTAATACATACATGACGATAAAACACACTACAATCCTTGCCGTAAATTTCGTTTCACTTAGAAGACGCAATCATGGATGTCCCTCAATTTTCCAAATATAACAACACGTCACTTAAGCTTTTAAGCCTGATGATGCTCACCGCAATGGCACAATATAGTGTTGCAGATAGCAATGTATTACCTGAAATCACCATCAACGTTGAACAAAGTTCAATGGATGAACAAATAAAAAAAGCACTGACTAAAGTAAATGGTGCAACCAATGCGATCGTTGCAGCAGACATTCAGAATATACCGAAGCGAACAAATGCTGATTTATTTAAAAATCAACCGGGGATTTACGCGGCATCTTCAGGAAATGAAGGGGTAAAACTGTCGATACGTGGCTCGGGGATCAATCGCGCACCGGGGGCGCATGCTTCAGGGTTGTATGTAACCTTAGATGATTTGCCATTTACAGGGCCAGGAGGAACACCTTATGAACTGCTTGAGCCGCTGTGGGTAGACCATATAGAGGTTTTACGGGGGGCTAATGGTTTAACACGTGGTGCATTAAGCTTGGGTGGTCTAATTAACTATGATAGCCCAACTGGAAAAAATGCAGCAAAACTGTCAGTGCATCATGAAATGGGTAGCCACGGTTATCAGAAAAGTGAAATCAGCTCAGGACAACAAATCGGCGACTTAGACTATTATCTTTCCTTAACGCAAAGTGATGATGATGGTTTTCAAGATCATTCCTCAAGCCAGAGCAAAGGTTTATCGGCCAATGTGGGATATAAAATAAACCCTAACCTAGATACACGTTTTTATCTGCGTTACCGAGAGACTGAACACCAAACACCGGGACGTCTAACCCAACAACAGATTGAACAAGATCCAAAACAAGCAGTACCTCTAAATATCTCGCTGAATAATAATCGTCCGCAGCCGGGAAGTCTTTGGTTGGCGAATAAAACCAATATGACTTTGGACTCAGGCGATCGCTTACAGTTGGGGCTGGCCTATCATCATTATCCGATGGATTTGCAAGAAGGACTTTATAGTACTGATGTTGACTATGATGATATTAGTACCTTATTTAACTACCAATTTGACCGAACCTTGTGGGGGCATAAAAGCCAAAATAACTTAGGTTTTCGTAGTACCACGCATTTGCCAGATGGTCAGGTCGTTGAACGCTTGCGTGTAGCGCAAGGAGCTTTTGCTGCGGGTACAGAAACGCGGCATTATACCTACCAAGGTGGTGACTATGTTTTACATTATGCTAATGCCTTGGCACTACACCCACAGTTTTGGCTCGATAGTCGTGTTGCATTGGCGTACACCCATCGTGAAAGTGAAGTGACATGGCCTGTGCAAAGCCATAAAGAAAATATTCGTGAATGGAATGTCCTGCCATCGCTAGGTTTTCGATATCAAATTCAACCTGAAACACAGCTCTTTGCCAATGTCAGTCGAAGCTTAGAAGCACCACATCCATGGGCTTTAATTTGGGGGTCGGATCAATACTTCCCAGATGGTAGTGGCGCAGCAACGGGACGCCAAAGTGCTCCGATACATTTGAATAGTCAGACAGCGAACACTCTTGAACTAGGTGGGCGTGGTCAACATGCACTGGGTGAGTGGAATATTGCATATTACTATTCACAGGTTAAAAATGAACTATTGGCCGTTGAAATCCAATCAGAGCCTAAAAAGATTATTGCTGAATCGAATGCTTCAGACACTGTCCATCAAGGGATTGAAGTCGGTTTAAACAGTTCACTTTGGCAAAATGATGTATATGGACAAGTTCAACTGAAACAAGCTTACACCTTGAATGATTTTCACTATAAAAATGATGCGGTATTTGGAAAAAATGAGCTGGCAGGTATACCAAAACACATCTATCAGGCTGAACTCAAATACGAACATCCTTTAGGCTTTTATGCTGCGGTGAATACACTTTATGCCGCAAAGGTCGCAACCGACTATGCCAATAGTTTCTACGCAAAAGATTGGCAAATTTGGGGAGCATCGTTCGGCTATATACAACCACAAAAACAATATATGGCGTGGTTGGATTTCAGAAATATGGCCAATAAAAAATATGCATCTACCGTGACACCGGGCTATAACGATGCCGGCAAAGATCCTGCTCGTTTAACACCGGGTGAAGGCCGAGCGGTATATGCAGGACTAACGTATCATTTTAATTAAGCATCTTGTATTTAAACAGTGATCTATTAAAAAGCTTTGATTCGCAGATTTGAAAATAAAAAAAGGGAGCCAATCAGCTCCCTTTTTTAACTCTTTGATTCGGTTGTTAAGCAGTTCGAGGCATATCCTGAATACGTCGCCATGGCTGAGCTTCTTCAATTTCATATGCCAGTTCGATCAAGGTTTTTTCATCATCGACATCGGCTGATATTTGCATACTGATCGGTAGTCCGTCGTTTTGCGTTTCTCCCATAGGAATCGACATACCCGGCGCACCCACCACATTTTGAATAGGTGTAAAAGTCACATAGTTCTGAATACGCTCAAATAATTGGTCAAACGGTAATTGAGGTGACAAATAGCCAATTTTCGGTGTGGTATGTGCAAGTACAGGCGATAGCAAAACGTCATAATGCTTAAAGATTTCACGATATTGTTGCTGCATTTTCTTTAATCGATACAGAAATAGCGGGGTTTTATAAAAGTTCTTTTTATATAACATCGATAAACCAACGGTTAAGTTATCTAACTCTTTTGGATTAAAGTCAGCGCCAAAAATTTTCTTGCCAAAGGTACTCAGTAAAAAGGACAACATCCCCCAATATTCACTAAAATCTTCAACAAAGCTTAAGGCAAAAGGTAATTGAAGTTCTTCAACATGATGGCCTAATTTTTCCAATAGTGCTGCGCTATGCATTAATGTTGCAGTCGTTTCGCTATCTATTTGCCCAGTAATCGATTGCGGGACTAAACCGATGCGTAGTCGACGTTTAGAAGGGCCATGAATCATGCCTATGCGTGGCAGCTTTTTATTGTAATAACTTGACTCCATTCCTGCATAGAAATGCGCAGTATCTCGTATGCTACGGGTTAGGACACCTTCACTGATGATATTAATCGGAAGAGAGCCTGCTGCTTCACTGTCATAAGTACGGCCACGGCTAGGCTTTAATCCAATCAGGCCGCAGCATGCAGCAGGGATACGAATCGAACCACCGCCATCATTGGCATGGGCAATCGGAACTACACCGGCTGCAACGAGAGCTGCGGAACCCCCTGAAGATGCACCGCAGGAATAACCTAAATGCCAAGGGTTATAGGTGGCTGATCCATCTTTATATTCGGTGCTGGCATTTAGACCAAATTCAGGGAGCTTGGATTTTCCTAATACGACAAACCCTTGATCTAAGATTTGTTGGCTAATTTGAGGATTACGATCGGCTGGTTTTAAACCTATGGCCTTTGAACCATGGCGTGAGGGCAATCCTTGATAATCTAGATTATCTTTAAAGAAAAAAGGGACACCCGCAAAAAGACCATGTTCAACATATTGATTTTGCTCTAAAGCACGCTGAAAACAGTCCAGTTCAATGGCATTTAGATGCGGGTTCACTTGTTCCGCACGTGCAATGGCCGCTTGAGTTATTTCTTGCACGGAGGCTTCTTTAGATTTGATGAGCTGTGCAATCCCCACAGCATCTAGATCTGTGAGTACATCCGAACTAAAGGCATGTATGCGTTGACTGTGTTTTTGATCTTCCATGAACGAACCTATTTGTTTTTTGAATTTTGGTAAATGTTGAATGAATTCGTTGTTATCTCAACAACAAATATATGTATTTGAACAATATCTGTTTGAGCATAATAATGACAATAAAAATTGTCAAATATTCATCTGATCTGAGGAAAGTGCAGAGATTGTACTAAGGAGGGCATCTAAAGCCTGTTGAATCTCATCCTTCCATGCAAAGGAACAATTTAAACGGATATATTGAGTTTTGGCTTCCGCAACATTAAATAAACGGCCTGGTGCAATGCCAATCTGCTGTTGAATTAGGGCTTCATAGACTGCCATACTTTCAACATTTTCCGGTAGTTTTAACCAAAGAAAATAACCACTTGGATGATATTGTAATTTGCATCCAGTCGGTAGGCGGCTTTCTAAATAACGGTAAAACTGTAATTTATGCTGTTGTAGACTTTTTCTTAAGACCCTTAAATGTTTTTCATAATGATAATTTGAAATAAATTCCACTAAGGCATTTTGCAATAAGGTATTAACGGAAATAGTGCTCATAAGCTGTAAGTGTTGAATCGCTTGAGAGTATTTACCTGCATGCACCCAACCGACCCGAAATGCAGCGCCCAACGTTTTAGAAAAAGAAGAGCAATGTAAGACCATATTATTTTGATCAAAGTATTTCATTGAAACAGGTTTCTTAGACGCATAATGCATTTCTTCATACACATCGTCCTCAATTAAATGCACATGATATTGGTGTAAGAGCACGGCAATTTTTTGCTTGATTTCATCGCTGACTGTAAAGCCCACAGGATTATGCGAATTCAGCATCAACCAACAGATCTTGACGGGATAAGTTTTTAAAATATGTTCAAACGCGGTTAAATCAAAACCATCTTGTGGATGTTCAGGTAAGTTCACCACTTTAAGGCCTAAGCGCTCTGCAGCTTGCAAGGCGCCATAGAAAATATTTTGCTGTAACACGATATAGTCACCCGGTGAGGCTATGGCCTGTAAGGAAAGATTCAGTGCATCCATACAGCCTGAGGTAATCACAATATCCTCTGGATCAGTGGCTATGCCTTGCATGCAATAACGCTGTGCAATCAACTTACGAAGGGCTAAATTACCGGGTGGAAGATTATCAATGGCATCGTAACTTTTGGGATTTCGGGAAATTTGCCCCATGATTTGGGTTAACTTTTTAGAAAAAACAATGTCTTGAGCTGGAAAAGCTGATCCCAATGGAACGATTTTTTCATCTTGTATTGATTTTAAATACTTAAAGACCAGAGAGTTAATTTCAACCGGCGTGTTTAAGGACACGATTTGAGCGTGTTCAGCCTCTATTTCGACTAAGCCTTGCGCCACATAGTAGCCTGATTTTTCACGTGCATAGATTAAGCCACGCGATTCTAACTCCTGATAAGCATTCATGACCGTGATTAAACTAAAGCCGGACAACTGTACTTGTTCACGTAAAGAAGGGAGTTTTTCGTGCGCTTTTAAAGTGCCATTTTCAATCAGTTGACGTAGGTGCTGTGCGAGCTGTTCCGATTTATACATAGTCATCAACAAGTCAAGATTCTGTTATAAATATATCAGTAAAAGTTTCCCAGCATTATATTTTTATAACAGATGGGTCGGTACTGTTATATGTTTTTTCAAATTCACTGTATCTAGTTTTAAGCTTGAATTTTTTATAAGGTGCATTGACCACAACACTTGTGGCGTCAAATGGTATGGAAGTTAGGGAGTTGACTATGTTTAAAGCCAGTGAATTAGAACTGTTACAACATTTACTGGTGGGTGTTCCATTGACAGATTCAACGCTGCATCTGTTGCAACAACAGCATACTAATTTAGAAGCAGTACTTTTACGCAGTCGAATTTTACGACAAGTACAGCAAGTGGGCTATGTCAGTATTTGTCAGGAGCATATGAATGCCAAGGCTGAAAATGCGGCTTTTTTATTTGCACCTTTTATCCTAGCGAATTTGAATCAGAAGGTGATGTACGCTACACCACAAAGCCCTGAAAATGTTGCGATATTGAATCGTTATTATCATGCTGAGGCTAAACTTAGCGCATTTAAAGTTGATGATGTTTTATCGGGACTCAATGTCTACATTGAGCTAAATAATGAACAGCTATCGCCAGCAGAATACTTCTATTTTAGTTTGATCAATAGCTTATGTAATCCGAAAGTTTCCAAAATTATTTGTATTACACATCTACATATCGACTTAGAAAAATTAAATCAGCTTGCTGAATATTTAGATGTTGAAATCCATGTCTTGGCGGATAAAGCTGAACCGATTGACTTTGATCTAAATAAAATCAATATGTTAAAGCTGCTATTTAAAGACAAAGATCAGCAATATATCGATTTATGTCAAAAATTTTCGTTTATTAATGCGCAAATTTTACAACGATTAGGTTTATATGAATTTGACCGTGCGCAAGTCTTGGTAGAAGACATGTTTTATTCAGAACACATCTTTGAAAAAATGTCGGTATACGGTGAATATATTCAAACGCATCTACAGCACCAAGTTTAAAAAAACAGAGTCCTGCATAAGCGATTCAGAGGGGAAAGTAATTTTATAGCTGTAATTTGATCACTTTAAAAATGCAAAAAAGCTTGTAAATCTAGACTTACAAGCTTTTTTTAAATTCAAATTTAAACCAATTTATTTGGCCCAATGATCCGATTAATACTTTATGAACTGATCATGAGCAAACATGAAATGTAAGATATACATGCAATAGCGAGTTGCAATAAGTGAATAGATTATCGCTTAAGGTAGATAAGAATTATCTGCACCAACGACAAACGCTACACCAATACAGAATAAAAGCACATAGATTGAGAACCAAATAATGGCACGTTTAAAGGCCTTATCTGAAATTTCACTGTCTGCATATTTTTGCGGTTTTTTAGGCTCTTGATTGCTCATAAGATGTACTCTAAATCCCTAGTGGTTATAGGTGATTATTGGGGTATATCGCTTGAAAGCATAGATACAACATTCATCTAAATTTCTATAACAGTTATAGTTTGGAAGGAAGCTTCATCTCTTAATCCATTAATAAACTATGATATTGGTCAGTTCTTTTTCTCAAAAAGTCCCAGACCAGCTTAATGCGTGGCTCATGTTGTAAATCGACTAGGGTTAGCATCCAAAAGGTATGCACAAAACGAACATCTTGCGCCAAGACTTGTTCTAATTCGGGTTTTTCCTCGGCCAAAAATTTGGGCAATATTGCCAATCCTGCACCCGCACTCACGGCAATTTGTTGTGCCAAAATACTACTACTTCTAAAGTTAGCATTGAGCTGAATAGGTAAGCGCTCTAAACAATACAGTTCTGGGCTATAGACTAGATCATCTATATAGTTCACAAAAGTGTGTGATTTTAAATCTTCTAATGTATGAATGGGTTGCGTGTTTTTTAAGTATTCTTTACTGCCATAAATCTTTAAACAATAGTCTGCTAGTCGAGTAATAATATAAGGTCCTGATTTCGGTCGATCAATTGAAATAACAATATCTGCTTCACGATGTGAAAGTTTGATCATTTTCGGCACTGGAATAAGGTCGATAGTCAATAGAGGGTATTTTTTGGACAATTCTGCCAAGAGCTGTGTCAAAAATGCTGTTCCAAACCCTTCGGGTGTGCCAATTCGCACACGACCTTGCATAGGTTGGTTAGGTTTTTCGATTTGTAAAAATGCCTGTTCCATTTGTTCTACCCGAGGAACCAGTGCCAAACCTTCTAAGGTAAGCTCATAACCTGTGGCTTCACGTTTAAATAATGGCGTGCCTAAAGCCAGTTCTAGCGCATGTATACGTCTAGAAACTGTACTGTGCTCAACTCCAATAATACGTGCGGTATTGGTTAGGGTTTTCGCACGAGCCAAAACCAGAAAATACTGTAAATGATCCCAATCTACTTTCATTGTTATTGTCATCCCTGTGCATATTTGCACATCAATCGTGCGTGAATCTCTATTGGTAGTCAAAATTTTCTTTGCTAGTTTGAAGTGAATTGGAAAATATAAATATAAGGCTTTTGGATATTTTCTAAGTCAGTACAAAACAATAAGTGCCTATGGAGAGGTCATGAACACAATGTCAAATATTCAGTCAGCGACGGCTAAATTATTAATTAACGGTAAATTTATAGAGTCAAACACTACAGAGTGGCAAGACATTCTAAATCCTGCAACTCAAGAGGTTTTGGGTCGTGTTCCAATGGCGACTATGGAAGAAGTGGATGCAGCGATTGCTTCAGCGCAAGAGGCGTTTAAGACTTGGCGCTTAACACCTGTTCAAGCACGTATGCGCATTATGCTGAAGCTACAAGATCTCATCCGTAGCAATATGAAAGAGATTGCCCGTGTACTGACTGCTGAGCAAGGAAAGACGCTAGCAGATGCTGAAGGTGATATTCAACGTGGTTTAGAAGTCGTTGAGCATGCATGTTCGGTTGGCACACTTCAAATGGGCGAATATATAGAAGGTGTGGCACGTGGTGTGGATACCTATACTTTGCAGCAACCTTTGGGTGTATGTGCAGGAATTACGCCATTTAACTTTCCTGCGATGATTCCACTGTGGATGTTCCCAATGGCCATTGTCAGTGGAAATACCTTTGTCTTAAAGCCATCTGAACAAGATCCATTGTCGACCATGATGCTTGTCGAACTTGCGATTGAAGCCGGTATTCCAGCAGGTGTATTAAACGTAGTGCATGGTGGTAAAGACGTTGTTGATCGTTTATGTACACATCAAGCTATTAAGGCCATTTCATTTGTAGGCTCTACAGCCGTTGGTACACATGTATATAACCTTGCAGGACAGCATGGAAAACGTGTGCAGTCGATGATGGGGGCTAAAAACCATGTGGTGGTGATGCCAGATGCCAATAAAGAACAAACCTTAAATGCCCTCGTTGGTGCAGCATTTGGTGCGGCAGGTCAGCGTTGTATGGCTTTGTCTGTTGCTGTCATGGTTGGTGAAAGTAAAGAATGGGTCAATGAACTGGTTGAAAAAGCCAAAACGCTGAAGGTCAATGCAGGGCATGAACCGAATACCGATATTGGCCCAGTCATCTCACCTCGCGCAAAAGCACGTGTACTGGATTTAATTCAAAGCGGTGTAGATCAAGGCGCAGAGCTGTTGCTGGATGGTCGTGATATTCAAGTCATCGGCTATGAGCAAGGAAACTTTGTCGGAGCAACGATTTTTAATCAAGTTTCAACTGATATGCGCATCTATACCGAAGAGATCTTTGGACCCGTGTTAGCCATTATTCATGTTGATACTTTAGAGCAGGCAATTGAATTAATTAATGCCAATCCATTTGGCAACGGTGTTGGACTATTTACACAAAGCGGTGCAGTCGCTCGTACATTCCAAAGCGATATCGATATTGGTCAAGTGGGTATCAATATTCCAATTCCTGTACCTGTACCTTTCTTTAGCTTTACAGGATCGCGTGGTTCAAAACTGGGTGACTTAGGTCCATATGGTAAGCAAGCAGTTCAGTTCTATACACAAACCAAAACCATCACCAGTCGTTGGTTTGAAGATACACAAGAAAAAGGTGAAGTGAATACCACCATTAACCTACGTTAATTTAGGAGTTCAAGGATGAATATTGCCTTTATCGGTTTAGGAAACATGGGCGGAAAAATGGCTCAAAACCTACTCAAAGCAGGTTTTACGGTTTACGGTTTCGACTTAAGCGAAATTGCGATTCAGCATTTTACTGAAGCAGGTGGCATCGTTTGCCAAAGCCCACAAGATGCCGCGAAACAAGCAGATGTCGTGATTAGCATGTTGCCTGCTGCCAAGCATGTCAAAGAGGTGTACTTGGGAGAAAATGGTGTATTGGCGGTAATGAAAGCAGGAAGCTTATGTATCGATAGCAGTACCATTGATCCGCAAACCATTAAGGATATAGCCGAGGCGGGTGCTGCACATCAGATAAAAATCTGTGATGCACCTGTTTCAGGCGGAACTATTGGTGCTCAGGCAGGTACATTAACCTTTATGGTCGGTTCGGATGATCAAACCTTTGAAAAAACCAAAGCTGTCTTAAGCCACATGGGTAAAAACATTGTGCATTGTGGTGATGTGGGTGCAGGTCAAATTGCGAAAATTTGCAATAACTTGATTCTTGGTATTTCCATGGCAGCCGTTGCTGAAGGTATGGCACTCGGTGCGCGTCTGGGAATTGATCCTCAAGCCTTAGCGGGTGTGGTGAATAGTTCGAGTGGACGTTGCTGGAGTTCGGATGTATGTAATCCATGGCCGGGTATCTCAGCAAATGCACCTGCGGGACGTGGCTATACTGATGGTTTTGCAACGCAGTTGATGTTGAAAGATTTAGGGCTGGCTGTAGAAGCCGCAGGACAAGTCAAACAGCCGATTATTTTAGGCGGACTGGTTCAGCAAATGTATCAACAGCTGTGTTTACAAGGTAATGCTCACTTAGATTTTTCAAGCATCGTGCAGCAATATTTACCTAAGGATGCTGAATAATCGCATTGAACACCAATCAGGCCTAGGTATGGCTAACAATACAAACACTCGTGTCGGAATAACAATAAATTGAGACTGAGGTAGAGAAGATGTCGAATTATCAAGATGTTGCTAAGGCATTTGACTTAAATCATGCTGCCAAAGAAATGTTATCAGGCTCTTTAGAGCAATTAAATGCATGCTATGAATGCTGTGACCGTCATGCGATTGATCAAGATAAGGTCGCACTGTATTGGCAAGGTAAAGATGGGCGGAAAGAACAATATACCTTTGCAGAGCTACAACAGTGGTCGAGCCAATTTGCCAATTTTTTAAAGTCACAGGGTGTGCAAAAAGGTGATCGTGTATCGGGTTTATTACCTCGTACAGTTGAATTACTTGTGGTGATTTTAGGGGCTTGGCGAATAGGTGCTGTATATCAACCGCTGTTTACCGCCTTTGGCCCCAAAGCCATTGAACATCGTTTACACCTTGCACAAAGCAAATTGGTGATTAGCGATGTGGGTAATCGCAGTAAATTAGATGAAGTTGCACATTGTCCCCAAATCGTTACTGTTGCAGATCTAGCGGGTCAAGGGATTCAACAGGGAGATTTAAACTTTTGGGATGAAGTAAACGCACAGTCTACAGATTGTGAAATTGTCCTACAGAGCATCAATGATCCATTTCTTTTGATGTTTACTTCAGGTACTACAGGTCCTGCAAAGCCCTTAGAAGTCCCGCTTAAAGCTTTGATCGCTTTTGGTCAATATATGAAAAATGCGGTAGGGCTACGTGAAGATGATTCGTTTTGGAATATTGCCGATCCGGGTTGGGCTTATGGTTTGTATTACGGAATTACTGGGCCACTTTTACTTGGACATGCAACACTCTTTTACGAAGGTGGTTTTAGCATTGATAGTTTGTGTCAGATCGTAGATGACTACAAAGTAACAAACCTTGCAGGTGCACCGACAGCATATCGAATGATGATGGCGGCTGATCCTGAACAAATGGCAAAACTTAAAGGCAAATTTCGTGTGGTCAGTAGTGCTGGAGAGCCGCTTAACCCTGAAGTGTTCCGCTGGTTTAAACAAGTCCTAGATGCACCGATCTTTGACCATTATGGGCAGACTGAAGTCGGTATGGTGGTGTGTAATCACCATGGTTTACAACATGATATTCGCGCAGGTGTAGCAGGTTATGCCAGTCCAGGATATCGCGTGGCGGTTGTTGATGAACAAGGGCAAGAGCTAGCTGCAGGAACGCCGGGAGTGCTTGCCGTCGATATTAGTCAATCACCGATGATGTGGTTTGGTGGATATAAAGAAAGTCGTAAGTCACCCTTTGTAAAGCATTATTACCTCACTGGTGATACCGCAGAATTACACGCAGATGGCAGTATGAGCTTCGTTGGTCGTAATGATGATGTGATTACAACATCAGGTTATCGTATCGGGCCATTCGATGTAGAAAGCGCTTTACTTGAGCATGATGCAGTGATTGAAGCTGCGGTCATTGGTGTACCTGATCCGGATCGGACAGAAATCGTAAAAGCTTTTGTAATTTTAGCTGAGCATGTCACAGCGTCAGAAGAATTAGCAGAGCAGCTGGGGCAATTTGTGAAAAAGCGCTTATCCGCACATGCTTATCCACGATTGGTGGAGTTCGTTCAAGAACTACCGAAAACCCCAAGTGGAAAAATTCAGCGTTTCTTATTAAGAAATCAAGAGATTGCGAAACAATCCACGCAGCATGCAAGTTAAATGACGTAACGATTAACCCTAAATTAATGCCGAACAATCAGGATCAAAATCAAGCTTTCATTCAGTTTTAATCATTTTCAAACTGGATGAAAGCAAATGATTGATGTACAGGACGATAAGATGCAATTTACCGAAGAACAATTATTAATTCAGGACATGGCACGCAGTTTCGCGCAGGAACAAATTAAACCTCAAGCGGCTGAATGGGATAAACACGGAACCTTTCCCAAAGCGGCTTTAGCGCAGATGGGAGAACTGGGTTTATTGGGTATGTTGGTATCAGATGAATGGGGTGGTTCAGATACAGGTAATCTTGCCTATGTTATGGCTTTAGAAGAGGTTGCCGCGGCCGATGGGGCAACATCAACCATTATGAGTGTACATAACTCAGTAGGCTGTGTTCCTATTGCTAAATTTGGCACAGAAGAACAAAAGCAGAAATATTTAGTGCCTTTAGCACAAGGCAAAATGATCGGTGCATTTGCATTAACTGAGCCGCATACGGGTTCAGATGCTGCTGCCATTAAAACTCGTGCAGTAAAAGATGGCAATGAATGGGTGATTAATGGTGCTAAGCAGTTTATTACCTCTGGTCATAATGCAGGGGTCATTATTGTCTTTGCTGTGACTGACCCAAGTGCAGGGAAAAAAGGCATGAGTGCTTTTATTGTCCCAAGAGAAACACCTGGTTATGAAGTGATTCGTACTGAAGAAAAGCTTGGGTTACATGCTTCCGATACCTGCCAAATCGCACTCACAGACGTGCGTGTGCATGAAAGCCTAATGTTAGGAAAAGAAGGTGAAGGTTTGAAAATCGCCTTATCAAATCTAGAAGGCGGTCGTATTGGTATAGCAGCGCAAGCAGTCGGTCTTGCACGTGCAGCATTAGAAGAAGCAACCCGATATGCCAAAGAGCGTATTACTTTTGGAAAGCCGATCTTTGAACATCAGGCTGTTGCGTTCCGATTGGCAAGTATGGCAACAGAAATAGAAGCTGCACGCCAATTGGTCTATCACGCGGCACGTTTAAAAGAAGCAGGACAACCTTGCTTAAATGAAGCGTCTATGGCCAAGCTTTTTTCATCTGAAATGGCAGAACGAGTTTGCTCCGCAGCATTACAAGTCTTTGGAGGTTATGGCTATCTCAAAGATTTCCCTATAGAGCGTATTTATCGTGATGCACGTATTTGCCAAATCTATGAAGGCACAAGTGATATCCAACGTTTAGTGATTGCTCGCAGCTTATAACGTGGTCATTAAGACATTTAAAACGACAAGGCTTCAGACGAAGCCTACTTATAAATATTGAACAAATATAGGGATATTACATGCAATTTGAAACGATTCTACTCGAAAAGAACAAGGGTGTTGGACTCATTACTTTAAATCGTCCTCAGGCCTTAAATGCGTTAAATAGCACATTAATTCAAGACCTTAATTTGGCCTTAGATGATTTAGACAGAGATTCTTCCATTGGCTGTATGGTTATTACAGGTTCAGAAAAAGCCTTTGCCGCTGGTGCAGATATTAAAGAAATGGCTGAACTGAGTTTTCCAAATATTTATTTGGATGATTTTTTTCATCTGGCAGATCGAATTGCTCAGCGCCGTAAACCTCTAATCGCAGCTGTCAGTGGTTATGCGTTAGGTGGAGGCTGTGAGTTAGCGCTCATGTGTGACTTTATTTACTGTGCCGATAATGCAAAATTCGGTTTACCAGAAGTGACTTTGGGAGTAATTCCCGGGATAGGTGGGACACAGCGCTTAACGCTTGCTATAGGTAAGGCCAAAGCCATGGAAATGTGTCTGACTGCGAGACAAATGGGCGCAGTAGAAGCAGAGCAGAGTGGTTTAGTTGCGCAAGTCTTCCCTAAAGAGGAGTTAGTCGAAAAGACCTTAAATGCTGCTAAAAAAATAGCCGAAAAATCTGTGGTGGCAACCATGATGATCAAAGAGTCAATTAACCGTGCATTTGAAGTCAGTTTGCAAGAAGGTTTGCGTTTTGAACGCAGAACATTCCATTCGATTTTTGCAACTCAAGACCAAAAAGAAGGCATGCAAGCATTTGTTGAAAAGCGCCAAGCCAATTTTAAAGACAATTAAAAATAAAAAAGGATGATATGGATATGAGTACAAATAACTTAATGATTGAAGAACATGGACATTTAGGCCAAATCAGTTTAGATCGCGTGGCAAGTTTAAATGCCTTGTCTTTAGAAATGATCCAAGGGATTCAACAGCAATTAGCACTATGGGCTGATCAAACCAATATTCATGCCGTACTTATTCGCTCAAATAGTCCCAAAGCATTTTGTGCAGGTGGAGATATTCGCTATCTCTATGATAGTTATATGAATGGTAAAGAAGATCATCAAGCTTATTTTCAAGCTGAGTATGAAATGCTGAATACCATTCGTGCGTATGAAAAACCCATTATTGTCATACTTGATGGCTATGTACTTGGCGGTGGATTTGGCTTAGCCCAAGCATGTCATGTGCTTGTCAGCAGCGAAAAGTCTAGATTTGCCATGCCTGAAACTGCCATTGGATTTTTCCCAGATGTGGCTGCGACACACTTTTTATCCCGTTTAGATGATATTGGTGTGTACATGGCAACTACGGGCGATCAAATCAGTGCTAGCGATGCGTTGTATCTAGATTTGATTGACTACCATGTTCCGAGTGAGCAACTTGTTCAATTAGAAGAAGATTTAAGAAATTCCAAGCATCTCAGCAAAGAAAATATTGAACAATTGATTGCGAAATATATTACTCGACCAGCGGAAAGTGAACTTAGTCAAAATGCAGATTTAATTCGTAAGCATTTTGGTTTTGAGAGCATTGATGCCATTGAAAATAGTCTTGAAAATGAACAGCATAATGATGCTCAAGCGTGGGCGTTAAAAATACGCAATACCTTGGAACAACGATCTCCAATCGCGAAAAGGATCAGTTTGCAACTCCAACATTTAGGTCGAGGTCTTTCACTAAAGCAATGCATGCAAATTGAACGACATTTACAAGACGTTTGGTTTCAACATGGCGATATTGTCGAAGGTGTGCGTGCATTAATTGTGGATAAAGACAAACAGCCAAAGTGGCAACAGTCTAGTCCGACTTTAGACAAAATAATGGAGGAAATATCTATTTAATCAGTAGGTTTATATTTTTAACGGTTCAAACCCTTGGTCAATATTCATATTTGATTTTATGTTCGATATGAACCAGTGACTCAGCGTAAATTAAACACATATAAGATCTAAAAATATTGATTTTCATGAAGAAAATCATCATACAAATCAAGCATCGTGAAAATGCAACGTAGAAATATCTTGCAGAATAAGGAAGATAACAATGCAAAATGTACAGGGAAACACAGCTCCACCAGCTAAGTCCTCGCATCGTTTAGCGGGTATTTCCAGCATGGTGGGTACAACCATCGAATGGTATGACTTTTTTATCTATGGTGCTGCCGCAGCACTCATTTTCAATCGACTTTTTTTCCCAAATCTTGATCCCTTAACTGGCGTATTGGCAGCATTTGCTACCTATGCTGTAGGCTTTATTGGTCGACCACTTGGTGGCATTGTTTTTGGCCATTTTGGCGATAAAATTGGTCGTAAATCAATGTTATTGGTCACACTAATGTTGATGGGTATTCCAACGGTTATGATTGGGTTGTTACCGACTTTTGAAACCATTGGTTATTGGGCAACGGTCTGTTTAATTATTTTAAGATTTATACAGGGCATGGCCATGGGTGGAGAATGGGGCGGAGCAGTCCTCATGGCGGTAGAACATGCGCCAGCGGGTAAAAAAGGCTTTTGGGGAAGTTTACCGCAAGCCAGTACAGGTGGTGGTTTATTGCTCGCTTCGGTGGCTTTAGGTTTAGTCTCAATGTTGCCTGAAGAAGCACTTTTTAGCTGGGGTTGGCGTCTGCCATTTTTAGCCAGCATTATTTTACTGGCTGTAGGTTGGTATATTCGCGTAAAGGTGCCTGAGTCTCCAGACTTTGAAAAAGTTAAAGCTCAAACCGAAACAATTAAAGTTCCAGCAAAACAAGTGTTTAAAAATCATCCTAAGCAGTTGATTACGATTATTTTATCTCGTGCTGCTGAAAATGCTTGGTTCTATTTGGCATCGACATTTGCTTTAGCCTATACCACCACACAGCTAAATATTCCTAGGCAAGATATCTTGTTTGCAACGATTTGTGGTGCTGCAGTCATCATGGTTATTACGCCAATTTTTGGACATTTGTCTGATAAAGTTGGGCAAAAAAACATGTTCAGATTTGGTTTATGCGTACTGGCTTTATACAGCTATCCATTTTTTGCAATGTTAAATACCAAGGATCCTGTATTGGTTTGGACGGCCATTGTGATTGGTATTGGCGTAGTTTTTCCTTTGATGTATGCGCCGCAGTCACAGTTATTTTCACGCCAATTTCCAGCAGAAATACGTTATAGCGGTATTTCAATCTCAGTTCAATTTGCAGGCGTGCTAGGTGGTGGTTTAGCTCCATTAATCGCGACGAAATTGTTGAGTATTGGTGATGGAAGCCCCAATTTAATTATTGCCTATATTTCAGGCTTTGCAGTGATTGCGATTATTGCGTCGTCATTTTTAAAGCCGGATCAAATAGAGCAAAAAACAAAAGCATTTAGCAGTAAAGAAATTAAATCTTCATAAATCAAAAATCAGGTAAACAGTAGGCTGATTTAAATATAGAAATTAATGTGAATTAGCCATAGCAATCGTTGTTATGGCTTTTTTCTTGTCTGAGGATTGTAGCAGGACAAATAATATTGTCAGTATTGCGTAGGATCTTGGCGGCACAAAATATGTTTGATGTGTAAGAGCAACAAATCAAGTTTGTTACACAAATGAAAGATTTAAGCACCAATAAATTAAAAAATATTAAATATCAAAGTCTTAATTATACTTGTTATTCCCAAGTAGAAATGTCCTACCTTAAAACCAAATAGAAATGTCCTATACAGGCATTTCCAAGTCAAGCACAGGATTCAGATTTCGTTGTTCAATCGCTGTTTTCTGTGCACGTCTACTTGGCATCTTTTGAGAACGATTGCGTTTGTTTTGTTGTTCCAGTTCTTCATGCTGTTGTTGGATATGATTCAGAACAGCACTCAACCGTTTATTCTCAACGATCTCTCGCTGATTCAGCTGACTTAATTTATCGAAGAGGCTGTAATTGATCTTTCGGCTATTATGCATGATGGCTACAGTACCATCCGGGTATTCCAGGAACTCAAGATACTTACCGATCAACCTCTGATTTTCTTCGGTGTTTTCCAAGAGATATACGCATTTATCATAAGTAATCGTCAGGCTATTCGTGACTCTGCGGGGTTCACGCCAAGTAAAAATATCATCTAACTCTTCGGCTGTTTCAGTGATAGGCCGATGTAGATTCTTAGGATTAAAAGCCATCTTGGCGAACTTCTGATTGAACTGCTCAATGAAGCAGGGTAGCCAGGCATTCGCTTGCTCAATCGAACAGATGCCTTTCAGGCGCATCTCCTTGATCAGACGGTCCTGAAGGGTTCTGTTGGCCCGTTCTACACGGCCTTTGGCCTGCGGTGAATTGGCGAAGATGATATCGATATTCAGGGTGCTGAGTACACGTCCAAACTGGGTAATCTTGGTGTCTTTCTTGCTGCTTTGATTCACTCTAAAGACTGAATGTTTGTCGCTGTAAAACGCTAAAGGCTTACCATGCTGTTCAACATACAAGCGTGTCGAAATCATATAGTCAAAGGCTGATTCTGATTCACAGAAGCGTAAATGCTGCAATTTGCCTGTGGCATCATCGATAAAGACTAGCAGACAGCATTTAGCGGCTCTTCCTTCAAACCAGTCATGGTGTGAGCCATCGATTTGTACCAGTTCACCATAACAATCTCGGTTATATCGAGGCTGATATGGGCGTTTCAGGCGCTTGCAGCGAGGGATCCATAAATCGGCTGCAATCATCCAAGAACGCAGGGTTTCTACTGAAAGATCGAATCCATGTACGGTAGTGAGCTTTTCATGCGCTAAAGTGGGTCCGAAACCATAAAGTTGATCTGAAACAATATTGAGGCACTTGAGTCTGATTTCTTCAGGAAGTTTAGAATTGCTGATTTGGCCACGACCGGCATGGGCTAATGCAACTGGACCTTGGGCTTTGTATTTCTGCAGTAAGCGTCTGATCTGACGTTCTGAAATATGAAGTAGCTGAGCAGCATGGGATTGAGTTATGCGTTGATCGCAGGTTTCCTGCAAGACCGACAATCGTTTAAGTTCTTTATCCGACATAGACACCAACATATCAAACCGTCCGCTAAGGAAATTGCAGAAGTGCATATTCTAAAAGCGGACATTTTTACTTTGGAGAAACCGGACATTTCTATTTTGGAGTTACAGAGGCATTTCGTATAATATGGTCGAAGATTATGTTACATAGGTGATTTTGTACAATATCGAGCTGCAAAATCACCGTCATTTAACATCAATCTTTATTATACGAAATTAGTCGTTTACTAATTAAGAAGGGCCTTATTCGGCCCTTTTTGTATATTTAATATTCGATGTCTATAAGAATTACACTAATCAGCTTTTTTTATTTCCTCAATGTATTTTGTTACATCTTTCGAGTTTATATCTTTTAAGTGTTTGTAAATTAAAGCATTAATTATGTCCGCTTCTTCTATTCTTTCCTTAGTTTCAATAATAAAGTCTAGTGATTTTTCCTTAATAGATTCAACAAATTCTCCTCGAACTCTATAAGTTTTTGATAAGTCTGATTTTTTCATGTAACACCTGAACATTGTTTAACGCAACAATATTATTGTGTCACACGTTGCAGTGTTGCGTGCAATTCTGTTATATTCCTGTGAAATTGTTGCGTGTGATGTTGTTGCAATGGAAAAAGAACTAGCTTTCGAAATTGTCTCAAAAATTATCTTCGACAGGGCATGTCAGCTCATTGTTGGTGGTAATCCTGCTTACGAATCTGAAAAGGTTCTTTTTCACATTGAAATGGTCATGACAGAGTGGGGCTATCGCTCTGCAAAAGTGGCTGAATATTGCGACTTGCTAAAACAAGAAAACGACCACATGCGTTCAATGGGGATTCAGGGATGATCAATAATCAATCGAATACAGCGAGTTTACAGTGGGGATTGGATACCCCCTCTAATAAGATGGGGGTAAAGCTTAATCAGCCGTCACGCATGGATACTACTGATTGGGACTTGCCGCTACCTTTTGGCCGTGAATTTCCTGTTCCGTACATGCACATGGTTTCAACAAGTTCAGGAATGAAACCAGTTCAATGCCGTTTACCTGCTGACAATGAAATTGCTGTAGTCGATTGGGTCAACTTCACCATTGGTATTGAAACAATGGGTGATCGTTTCCTAAATACCGAAGATGACACAGACGAAAATCGTTGGTTACAAGCGATTCAAAAACTTGATGACATCCTGACTGATATTTTTGGTTTCTCCACAACTTCACAAAATAAATCAGGACGAAACTTTTACAAGCAATCTTATGTTCTTGGTCAAGAAATGGGGATCGTTTGTATTGGTGGTCAACGAAATACAATCCTTGTAATGCTTTCAGGTAAAGGCTGTGCATTTGCGGATTCAGGATGGGAACGTCGTTTATATAACTTCCTTAACGTATCTGCTAAACGTGCAAAATTAACTCGTATTGACTTAGCTCATGATGACTTTGATGGAAAAAATATCAATGTTGATTGGGGCAATATGCAAGATGATTTAGGCGGATTCCAATGTGGTAATCGTGCTCCAAATATTGAATATAAAGGAAATTGGAAGCGTCCAAATGGGCGTGGTCGTACTTTAAATATCGGTAGTCGTGAATCAGGGAAATATCTTCGTCTTTATGAAAAGGGTCGTGCTGAAGGTGATCCAGACGATAACTGGCAACGTGCAGAAGTCGAATTCAAAGCTGTAGACCGTATTTTGCCTTTCGATATGCTTCTTGCACCTTCTGAATATTTTTTAGCTTCGTATCCATGCTTTCAGCAAATCGCTGCTGATATTCAACCTGCACGTATCGAAACACTTAAAAAGAATGCGTCTATCTCTGCTAGTGCAGCGATTCAAACGATCAAACGCCAATACGGTAAATATATCAATCTATTCAAACAGGTTTATGAGCCTGAAGAATTAATCAATTTAATTTCACACCCTGACAGCTTTGCTTATCCAAAGCGGTTAGATCATGTATTGCTTACAGCAATGAGGATGTAAAAAATGATGCAGTTTAAAAACAAAGTAAAAATCTTAGGTGCTAAGGCTGTCGATTTCAAAACTGATGACGGCCGTCATTACAACCATGTAGCCCTTTATTGCGAAGTTCCTCTTGATACTTCTCAAGGTACTGCTGTTGGTAATGCTTGTGAGATTTTTAACTGGCAGGACAACTCAAATATTGTATTGCTCCGTCAACATAAATTTCCAATTGAAGCTGAAATTAGTTTCGAAATGGTGACAAGTGGTAAGAGTTCTAAATTTGTGGTTAAGGGTGTTGAACTTCCACAGGTTCAAAAAATCTAATGAATATTCGATTTGTTCATCAGATCGACACGGTTGAATGCCCACGTTGCTATTCAATCTTTCATAAAAATTATATTTCTTTTCATCTAACACGATGCAACGGATAAGGAATTTTAAGAAATGGCATACGTCTGTGAATCAATTGAATTAGTAAATGGTTTGCAGACATGTGTCGCTTGGATTCTGCAAAAAGAACCTGAGTTCAATTTGCTGAATCTATCAATCGCTGATGCAAATCTTTTGCTATCGCAAGTAGCGGTTTGTTTTGCATCGGTATTTTTGTGGAACGTCGTTAATGACGCATTTAAAGGTAGATAAGTATGCAAAATACTAACAACGGAATGCCAGCTCCTAAAACTGGTTTAGTACAAAAAGCGATTGTAGCTGCTGCTGTAGCTGCTGCACCTGTTCTTTCATTTGCAGCCGAAGGGGATGTTGATGTATCAGCGGGTGTAACTGTTATTGCGGGGGCTGTCGGTGTGATCGCTTTAGTTGGTGCTGCCAAAATTGTACCAAACGCAACAATGCAAGTTTGGGCTTATGTGAAACAAGCCTTTAACCGTACTTAATCGGTTTTGAACTAGGGAGGAATTTCCTCCCTTTTTCTTTTGGGGATTCGAATGTCTTTTGGTTTCTTTTACTTAATTTTAATGTCCGTCATTTTTTACTTGTTATTAAGGAAATAAGAATGAAAAAAATAATCGCTTTTTTATTATCCGTAATAATTGCATATACGCCAACTTTGATTTTTGCAGGTATTGACGATCCTAATTATGATTGGAATAAACACGTTGATACAGGCCCGTGGAAACATAATAAAGTAACACCGTATAACACTGCCGGCTCTACGCAGCCGGATTATTTCAACTCATCAAAATACAACGTCAATTCATCCCGTGATGTCACGAGTAACGGCTCTAAATACAAACAAACCGTTAACGTTGCTGTAGAAGCTTCAAAAGCTGAAAAGGCTGCAACGATTGCCAATCGTGCAAAAAATTATGCTGAGTATCTTAAAAAATTTGGTAAAGCTTCGCTTCCAAGTATGGTCGGCTCTGCTGCAATTTATGGTTTGTTTGAGGGCATTGATTATGTTATGGATCCTGAAAACAATACGATTCAAAAGCCAAATCCTGCACTTTTAGAATTACCGTATAATCATCCTTCTGTACCAACAATTTTTATAACGTCTGGTCATAGTACTACTCGTTCATCTTCTCCATCGGGTTCGTGTTCTCTATACAATCAAAATTTTATCAATGCTGGTAGTGAAGCAAGATACAAATTCGTCTCTGTGCCACAAGTTGGTAATACTTATGGTAAATGTGTTAATACTAAGAAAGAAACTATTTATTCAATTGTTACTGGTTCTGCTAATCCTGCTTATGATCCAAGCATTGAATCTGATCCTAGTCATATAATTGCATCACCTCAAGACATTGAAGAAGCTATAAAAAAAGCATTAGAAGAAAATAATGCTGCTCAAGCTGCTGCTATCGCTGAAGCAATTAAAGACGCTTTTTCCGAATCTGATTTAGATACCAATCCGAACACCGGTGCAAAAGACAATCCTATTGCTGACAAAACCAAAAAAGCACTTGATGAAAAAGGCGCTGCTGAACTAAAAGAAGATGCAGATCCTACGGTCTGCGTCCCTCGTCCCGGTGATTTAGAGGGGCAATGTACAAATATGCCAAAGTCTGAAGCCGATCAGATACCCACTTTGGAGTGTGTAAACAATCCGATTGTTTCAGCCAATTCATGTGTATATCAGGTTGATCCTAATGCACCGACTAAACCCGGCACGATTGAAAAGCCCGGTGTTAATCCTGAAACAGGTGAGCTACCTGAAGCTTGTGTATGGTTTGATGTTCATTGTAAATGGTTGGAATGGACTCAAGAAGAGCCGGATCAAGACAATACAGATACCGAAGTTGAAGAAAAAGACCGAGATTTTGATTTTGATATCTTTAAAAAAGACCGCTTCACAGTCTCTCGTCAATGTCCTGCTCCAGTCGAACATACAATTGAACTTTCAGGCATTTCAACAAGTTTCAGCTTTGATTTAAAACCGCTTTGTGATGTCTTAGAAATGGCTCGTCCTGCTTTGGTTGGCTGTTCGTATTTGTATGCCGCATACATTGTTATAGGGGCTGCACGTAATGGGTAATTTTTTAAAAAAATTATTAGATAGCTTTGCAGACGGCTTTTTAAATCGCCTTTTAAAAGGTGCTGGTATCAGTCTGCTTTCGGGTACTTTGATCTTAACTGTAATCAATCATTTGGTTGCTAAGTTCCTTTCCGATTTCTTCGTTGTGGGTGATCTTGCTGCCTTGGTCGGTGTTGGTGGTTTGGATCAATGCATATCTATTGTTATTTCTGCAATGATTGCTCGTGCAACTATTTCAAGTTCGTCTATGTCTTGGGGTAAAACAACATGATTACGTTAATTTCAGCTACACCTGGTTCAGGCAAAACACTGTGGGCTGTTAAAGAAATCTTTGCTCGTTCTAATGAGGCAGAACCTTGGAACATTTTTTCAAATATTGATGGTTTAAAACTCGATACGGCTCAACCATTAAAAGAATCTTTCAAAGATTATCCTCCTCGCTCGTTAGTTGTAATTGATGAAGCCCAAAGGATTAAGCATTTTAATAAAAATTATAAGCATCCTGTTAAAAATGAAATGCATCCTGAGGTTCAGTTCTTAGAAACACATCGCCATGCTGATCACTTGGATATTATCTATATCACTCAAGCCCCTCGAAGGCTTCATGCTGATGTTTTAGATATGGTTGGTATGCATTATCATCTGCATCGGCCTATGGGTATGAAAATGGCGACTTGGTGGCTTTGGAGACATCACCAATTAAATCCGAATACAAAATCAGTTAAAGCTGATGCAGAAGATACAGGTACTTTTACATATCCAAAACACCTTTTTGATATGTATAAGTCATCTGATGGCGGTGATGATTCACATAGTAAAATCAAAATTCCGATGAAAATTCTGAATGCAGTTTGGATGCTTTGCCTTGTTTTGGGTGTCACTGCATATCTTTATATGTCATCACGTCCTGCTGACAAAGAGGAAACTGTAAATAATGAACCTAAACAGACTATTGAAAAGACTATTCCTGACACTGCTAATGGCTCAAATTCGCAGACTGCTCCGCAGCCTGATGAATCGCTAGACGTATTTTGTAGAAAAGGCATTAATGTAGAAAAACCTGAATGCGTAAATTGGTTTAATAATTTATCTGTGAACAATGCAACTGTTACACCGCAACAAGTTTCTTATAACCCTAATAAACCTTATGATTTTGAATATATACCTAAAGCTGAACCCTTAGATTTTCCAAGAATGTCCGGAGTTATTAAGCTCTCCAGTGGGAAATTAATGGCTGTTGATCAACAAGGTAATTATATGCCTAAGATCACCGAAGATGACTGCAAACAGTGGCTTGCAGGATTTCGACCTTTTGATTATTACCGCAAAGAACAGCCAAAACCTGAAACTAAGCCAATTGAGACTGAAGAATCTATAATGTCTGCCAAGATACAACAGCTTCAACTTGAAGCATTACAGCATCAACAGAGGGAGCGGAGTGCTCCCGAATCGCAGGCTATGAATCTTGTAACTTCTTCTCTCTGAATACAAGCTCCCTTATACTTCTAAGACTTAGAATCAGAGAATCCCGAAGGGTTCGAACTATGCATACTGAATACATTGAAAATCAATTAAATATTATTCGTTTTTCACCTGATCGCGCTTTTGATATTGCAAAGTTTCATGGTGCTTTAGACTACTTTGTTTATAAGGGTGATATCACTTTAGAAGAACATCAATTCTTTTTAGATCGTGCTTTAGTTTTCTGGACTTATTCTGAAAAATATCCAGTTCAACAGCCAAAAGTTGGACGATGCGGAGGCGGACGACGTAAGGAGGACAACGATGCAGAGGACAAAAACTCAGCTTTTAAAGATGAATAGGCGTAAATAAGATGCCTGTAAAGATTTCCACTGGAGACAACAATGATCACTTTTCAATATGTTAATGATCTTGCTGTAGAACTTGCGACACAGCATAAAAAAACTGGTGTCTATAGAGAAACAACAATTTCAAAGCGAGTTCTAAACAATAAGAAATTAAGAGGATTTTTTAAGCTTGAATATAATAATGCTTATGGTGGTGTTTATTTTAAGCATTTAGACTGATTTCGTATAATATGGTCGAAGATTATGTTACATAGGTGATTTTGTACAATATCGAGCTGCAAAATCACCGTCATTTAACATCAATCTTTATTATACGAAATTAGTCGTTTACTAATTAAGAAGGGCCTTATTCGGCCCTTTTTGTATATTTAATATTCGATGTCTATAAGAATTACACTAATCAGCTTTTTTTATTTCCTCAATGTATTTTGTTACATCTTTCGAGTTTATATCTTTTAAGTGTTTGTAAATTAAAGCATTAATTATGTCCGCTTCTTCTATTCTTTCCTTAGTTTCAATAATAAAGTCTAGTGATTTTTCCTTAATAGATTCAACAAATTCTCCTCGAACTCTATAAGTTTTTGATAAGTCTGATTTTTTCATGTAACACCTGAACATTGTTTAACGCAACAATATTATTGTGTCACACGTTGCAGTGTTGCGTGCAATTCTGTTATATTCCTGTGAAATTGTTGCGTGTGATGTTGTTGCAATGGAAAAAGAACTAGCTTTCGAAATTGTCTCAAAAATTATCTTCGACAGGGCATGTCAGCTCATTGTTGGTGGTAATCCTGCTTACGAATCTGAAAAGGTTCTTTTTCACATTGAAATGGTCATGACAGAGTGGGGCTATCGCTCTGCAAAAGTGGCTGAATATTGCGACTTGCTAAAACAAGAAAACGACCACATGCGTTCAATGGGGATTCAGGGATGATCAATAATCAATCGAATACAGCGAGTTTACAGTGGGGATTGGATACCCCCTCTAATAAGATGGGGGTAAAGCTTAATCAGCCGTCACGCATGGATACTACTGATTGGGACTTGCCGCTACCTTTTGGCCGTGAATTTCCTGTTCCGTACATGCACATGGTTTCAACAAGTTCAGGAATGAAACCAGTTCAATGCCGTTTACCTGCTGACAATGAAATTGCTGTAGTCGATTGGGTCAACTTCACCATTGGTATTGAAACAATGGGTGATCGTTTCCTAAATACCGAAGATGACACAGACGAAAATCGTTGGTTACAAGCGATTCAAAAACTTGATGACATCCTGACTGATATTTTTGGTTTCTCCACAACTTCACAAAATAAATCAGGACGAAACTTTTACAAGCAATCTTATGTTCTTGGTCAAGAAATGGGGATCGTTTGTATTGGTGGTCAACGAAATACAATCCTTGTAATGCTTTCAGGTAAAGGCTGTGCATTTGCGGATTCAGGATGGGAACGTCGTTTATATAACTTCCTTAACGTATCTGCTAAACGTGCAAAATTAACTCGTATTGACTTAGCTCATGATGACTTTGATGGAAAAAATATCAATGTTGATTGGGGCAATATGCAAGATGATTTAGGCGGATTCCAATGTGGTAATCGTGCTCCAAATATTGAATATAAAGGAAATTGGAAGCGTCCAAATGGGCGTGGTCGTACTTTAAATATCGGTAGTCGTGAATCAGGGAAATATCTTCGTCTTTATGAAAAGGGTCGTGCTGAAGGTGATCCAGACGATAACTGGCAACGTGCAGAAGTCGAATTCAAAGCTGTAGACCGTATTTTGCCTTTCGATATGCTTCTTGCACCTTCTGAATATTTTTTAGCTTCGTATCCATGCTTTCAGCAAATCGCTGCTGATATTCAACCTGCACGTATCGAAACACTTAAAAAGAATGCGTCTATCTCTGCTAGTGCAGCGATTCAAACGATCAAACGCCAATACGGTAAATATATCAATCTATTCAAACAGGTTTATGAGCCTGAAGAATTAATCAATTTAATTTCACACCCTGACAGCTTTGCTTATCCAAAGCGGTTAGATCATGTATTGCTTACAGCAATGAGGATGTAAAAAATGATGCAGTTTAAAAACAAAGTAAAAATCTTAGGTGCTAAGGCTGTCGATTTCAAAACTGATGACGGCCGTCATTACAACCATGTAGCCCTTTATTGCGAAGTTCCTCTTGATACTTCTCAAGGTACTGCTGTTGGTAATGCTTGTGAGATTTTTAACTGGCAGGACAACTCAAATATTGTATTGCTCCGTCAACATAAATTTCCAATTGAAGCTGAAATTAGTTTCGAAATGGTGACAAGTGGTAAGAGTTCTAAATTTGTGGTTAAGGGTGTTGAACTTCCACAGGTTCAAAAAATCTAATGAATATTCGATTTGTTCATCAGATCGACACGGTTGAATGCCCACGTTGCTATTCAATCTTTCATAAAAATTATATTTCTTTTCATCTAACACGATGCAACGGATAAGGAATTTTAAGAAATGGCATACGTCTGTGAATCAATTGAATTAGTAAATGGTTTGCAGACATGTGTCGCTTGGATTCTGCAAAAAGAACCTGAGTTCAATTTGCTGAATCTATCAATCGCTGATGCAAATCTTTTGCTATCGCAAGTAGCGGTTTGTTTTGCATCGGTATTTTTGTGGAACGTCGTTAATGACGCATTTAAAGGTAGATAAGTATGCAAAATACTAACAACGGAATGCCAGCTCCTAAAACTGGTTTAGTACAAAAAGCGATTGTAGCTGCTGCTGTAGCTGCTGCACCTGTTCTTTCATTTGCAGCCGAAGGGGATGTTGATGTATCAGCGGGTGTAACTGTTATTGCGGGGGCTGTCGGTGTGATCGCTTTAGTTGGTGCTGCCAAAATTGTACCAAACGCAACAATGCAAGTTTGGGCTTATGTGAAACAAGCCTTTAACCGTACTTAATCGGTTTTGAACTAGGGAGGAATTTCCTCCCTTTTTCTTTTGGGGATTCGAATGTCTTTTGGTTTCTTTTACTTAATTTTAATGTCCGTCATTTTTTACTTGTTATTAAGGAAATAAGAATGAAAAAAATAATCGCTTTTTTATTATCCGTAATAATTGCATATACGCCAACTTTGATTTTTGCAGGTATTGACGATCCTAATTATGATTGGAATAAACACGTTGATACAGGCCCGTGGAAACATAATAAAGTAACACCGTATAACACTGCCGGCTCTACGCAGCCGGATTATTTCAACTCATCAAAATACAACGTCAATTCATCCCGTGATGTCACGAGTAACGGCTCTAAATACAAACAAACCGTTAACGTTGCTGTAGAAGCTTCAAAAGCTGAAAAGGCTGCAACGATTGCCAATCGTGCAAAAAATTATGCTGAGTATCTTAAAAAATTTGGTAAAGCTTCGCTTCCAAGTATGGTCGGCTCTGCTGCAATTTATGGTTTGTTTGAGGGCATTGATTATGTTATGGATCCTGAAAACAATACGATTCAAAAGCCAAATCCTGCACTTTTAGAATTACCGTATAATCATCCTTCTGTACCAACAATTTTTATAACGTCTGGTCATAGTACTACTCGTTCATCTTCTCCATCGGGTTCGTGTTCTCTATACAATCAAAATTTTATCAATGCTGGTAGTGAAGCAAGATACAAATTCGTCTCTGTGCCACAAGTTGGTAATACTTATGGTAAATGTGTTAATACTAAGAAAGAAACTATTTATTCAATTGTTACTGGTTCTGCTAATCCTGCTTATGATCCAAGCATTGAATCTGATCCTAGTCATATAATTGCATCACCTCAAGACATTGAAGAAGCTATAAAAAAAGCATTAGAAGAAAATAATGCTGCTCAAGCTGCTGCTATCGCTGAAGCAATTAAAGACGCTTTTTCCGAATCTGATTTAGATACCAATCCGAACACCGGTGCAAAAGACAATCCTATTGCTGACAAAACCAAAAAAGCACTTGATGAAAAAGGCGCTGCTGAACTAAAAGAAGATGCAGATCCTACGGTCTGCGTCCCTCGTCCCGGTGATTTAGAGGGGCAATGTACAAATATGCCAAAGTCTGAAGCCGATCAGATACCCACTTTGGAGTGTGTAAACAATCCGATTGTTTCAGCCAATTCATGTGTATATCAGGTTGATCCTAATGCACCGACTAAACCCGGCACGATTGAAAAGCCCGGTGTTAATCCTGAAACAGGTGAGCTACCTGAAGCTTGTGTATGGTTTGATGTTCATTGTAAATGGTTGGAATGGACTCAAGAAGAGCCGGATCAAGACAATACAGATACCGAAGTTGAAGAAAAAGACCGAGATTTTGATTTTGATATCTTTAAAAAAGACCGCTTCACAGTCTCTCGTCAATGTCCTGCTCCAGTCGAACATACAATTGAACTTTCAGGCATTTCAACAAGTTTCAGCTTTGATTTAAAACCGCTTTGTGATGTCTTAGAAATGGCTCGTCCTGCTTTGGTTGGCTGTTCGTATTTGTATGCCGCATACATTGTTATAGGGGCTGCACGTAATGGGTAATTTTTTAAAAAAATTATTAGATAGCTTTGCAGACGGCTTTTTAAATCGCCTTTTAAAAGGTGCTGGTATCAGTCTGCTTTCGGGTACTTTGATCTTAACTGTAATCAATCATTTGGTTGCTAAGTTCCTTTCCGATTTCTTCGTTGTGGGTGATCTTGCTGCCTTGGTCGGTGTTGGTGGTTTGGATCAATGCATATCTATTGTTATTTCTGCAATGATTGCTCGTGCAACTATTTCAAGTTCGTCTATGTCTTGGGGTAAAACAACATGATTACGTTAATTTCAGCTACACCTGGTTCAGGCAAAACACTGTGGGCTGTTAAAGAAATCTTTGCTCGTTCTAATGAGGCAGAACCTTGGAACATTTTTTCAAATATTGATGGTTTAAAACTCGATACGGCTCAACCATTAAAAGAATCTTTCAAAGATTATCCTCCTCGCTCGTTAGTTGTAATTGATGAAGCCCAAAGGATTAAGCATTTTAATAAAAATTATAAGCATCCTGTTAAAAATGAAATGCATCCTGAGGTTCAGTTCTTAGAAACACATCGCCATGCTGATCACTTGGATATTATCTATATCACTCAAGCCCCTCGAAGGCTTCATGCTGATGTTTTAGATATGGTTGGTATGCATTATCATCTGCATCGGCCTATGGGTATGAAAATGGCGACTTGGTGGCTTTGGAGACATCACCAATTAAATCCGAATACAAAATCAGTTAAAGCTGATGCAGAAGATACAGGTACTTTTACATATCCAAAACACCTTTTTGATATGTATAAGTCATCTGATGGCGGTGATGATTCACATAGTAAAATCAAAATTCCGATGAAAATTCTGAATGCAGTTTGGATGCTTTGCCTTGTTTTGGGTGTCACTGCATATCTTTATATGTCATCACGTCCTGCTGACAAAGAGGAAACTGTAAATAATGAACCTAAACAGACTATTGAAAAGACTATTCCTGACACTGCTAATGGCTCAAATTCGCAGACTGCTCCGCAGCCTGATGAATCGCTAGACGTATTTTGTAGAAAAGGCATTAATGTAGAAAAACCTGAATGCGTAAATTGGTTTAATAATTTATCTGTGAACAATGCAACTGTTACACCGCAACAAGTTTCTTATAACCCTAATAAACCTTATGATTTTGAATATATACCTAAAGCTGAACCCTTAGATTTTCCAAGAATGTCCGGAGTTATTAAGCTCTCCAGTGGGAAATTAATGGCTGTTGATCAACAAGGTAATTATATGCCTAAGATCACCGAAGATGACTGCAAACAGTGGCTTGCAGGATTTCGACCTTTTGATTATTACCGCAAAGAACAGCCAAAACCTGAAACTAAGCCAATTGAGACTGAAGAATCTATAATGTCTGCCAAGATACAACAGCTTCAACTTGAAGCATTACAGCATCAACAGAGGGAGCGGAGTGCTCCCGAATCGCAGGCTATGAATCTTGTAACTTCTTCTCTCTGAATACAAGCTCCCTTATACTTCTAAGACTTAGAATCAGAGAATCCCGAAGGGTTCGAACTATGCATACTGAATACATTGAAAATCAATTAAATATTATTCGTTTTTCACCTGATCGCGCTTTTGATATTGCAAAGTTTCATGGTGCTTTAGACTACTTTGTTTATAAGGGTGATATCACTTTAGAAGAACATCAATTCTTTTTAGATCGTGCTTTAGTTTTCTGGACTTATTCTGAAAAATATCCAGTTCAACAGCCAAAAGTTGGACGATGCGGAGGCGGACGACGTAAGGAGGACAACGATGCAGAGGACAAAAACTCAGCTTTTAAAGATGAATAGGCGTAAATAAGATGCCTGTAAAGATTTCCACTGGAGACAACAATGATCACTTTTCAATATGTTAATGATCTTGCTGTAGAACTTGCGACACAGCATAAAAAAACTGGTGTCTATAGAGAAACAACAATTTCAAAGCGAGTTCTAAACAATAAGAAATTAAGAGGATTTTTTAAGCTTGAATATAATAATGCTTATGGTGGTGTTTATTTTAAGCATTTAGACTGATTTCGTATAATATATATTATGTTAAATTGAGTACATGATACTTTAAGTTCATAGACCTCGTTGCTCAACCTAAAATCAATCACTTATGTAAAATAACATTTCACATTCAGTTCACTTATGTTTATATTTTATTTACTTCATAAAGTTCTTGGTACTTAGAATGTTTGTCGTAAAAACAATTAAACTTTCAAAAAAGTATTCAAATCAAAATCACATAGTTCTATTGTTTGATGCTTCAGCTACAGTACCTTGTCTCTATCCTTTACTCTATTCTACGGCTGTCCTGAGATTTCAAAGTTTTGCCACACAACAATCAGATATGCTGGCACTAAAGTTTTGGTTTATTTAAAAACTTATTTTCTATCTTTACTAGGCTCTATGATCAAAATCATACTGGCACTCAACACTGTAAATTTGAGAATGAATCTGTACGTACAGACTCATTCCCTATCTATAAAGATATTAGAAATAGCTATATAGAGTTTATTTCTAGCTTATTCAAATTAGTCGTTCAAATTAGGCTTTACTACGGATGAACAATAATTTTTACAGCAGACTCATTATTATGAATCAGCGTTTCAAAGCCTTTAGAAACAAGATCATCTAATGCAATCCGTTGGGTAATAAAAGGTTCTAGATTAATCTTACCTTGCTCAACCAAACGAATAGTTTCCTGATGGTCATTGACGTAAGCTATCGTGCCACGAATATCTAGCTCTTTCATCACCACACTATGCACATTAATTGTGGCAGGATGGCTCCAAATAGAAACGATAACGACTACACCAGTTGGTTTCATTGCTGCAACGAGTGTATCCATGACTTTATTGACACTACTACATTCAAAAGCAACATCTACACCGCGGTCTTGAGTAATTTTCATTACTTCATTTACCACATCAACCTGAGATGGATCCAATACATAATCGGCAACACCAGCCTCTATCGCTTTTTCTTTACGTTTTGCACTCAGTTCAGTGATGATAACCGTAAGACCTTTAGCCTTTAAAATAGCAGATAAAAGTAAGCCTATTGGGCCTGCTCCACCAACCAGTGCGATATCGCCAGCTTTTGCGCCACTTCTGACATAGGCATGATGACCGACAGATAAAGGTTCTATCAATGCTGCTTGGTCTAAAGGAATATCATTTGAAATAGGATGTACCCAACGCCGCTGAACTGCAATTTTTTCAGAAAGACCACCACCGCGTCCGCCTAAACCAATAAAATTCATATTTTTTGATAAATGATACTTATCATTGGGGCCAGTCGGGACATCATCCGCAATAATATAGGGTTCAACTACGACATGTTGTCCAATTTGGATATCGTCTACACCCTCACCAACTGCATAAACTACGCCTGAAAATTCATGTCCCATTGTTACAGGTGCAGATTCTCCCGAAATTGGATGTGGATGACCACAAGGTGGAATAAAAATAGGGCCTTCCATGAATTCATGTAAATCTGTACCGCAAATACCGCACCATGCAACTTGAATTCCAACTGTGCCTGGAAGTACTTTCGGTTCAGGGATATCTTCAATTCGAATATCCCCTCGGTCATAAAAACGAGCTGCTTTCATTGTGTATTCCTTATGTTGATATTAACGGTAAACCATTCCACCATCTGTCAAAATAGACTGACCTGTAATATAGTTTGCATCCTCGCTGGCTAAAAATGCAACTAATGCAGCCACGTCATCTGGTGTTTCAGCACGTCCTAAAGCAATACCATCTACATATTTTTTATACGTTTGACCAATTGGTGCACCTGTAATTTCAGAGAACCGCTGATCTATTTCGACCCACATGTCTGTACCAACAACACCCGGACAATAACTATTTACAGTAATTTCAACACTAGCATATTCTTTAGCCGCAGCTTGCGTCAATGCACGAACTGCAAATTTCGTTGCCGAATAAACACCGAGTAAAGCAAAGCCTTCATGACCTGCTATTGAGCATGCATTAATAATTTTTCCAGCCTGTTGGCGTTGTTTAAATTTATTTGCTGCGGCTTGAATCCCCCAAAGTACACCACCGACATTGATGTTCATAATTTGGTTAAATTCACTAGGCGTTACTTCTGCCAAAGCTTTGACTTGTGCAATACCTGCATTATTAATCATGATATCAAAGCCATTAAGTGTCGATTCTGCATGATTAATAGCGTCACTGATTTGTATTGGATCTGAAATATCCGCAATAAATGTGGTGGCTTTTACGCCAAAGGCTTCAACCTCTTGTTGAACAGTATTTAACTTTTCTTGATGAAGATCGACCAAGGCAATATGTACACCTTCTTGTGCTAAACGTAAGGCAATACCACGTCCAATGCCTTGTGCCGCACCCGTAATTAAAGCAACTTTGTTGTTTAAACCTCTAGGCATGTTGCGACTCCTTAAATATGGATTGCACGTTGCATCGCCGACAAGACCGACTCATGCATCGCCTCAGACAAAGTAGGATGAGGGAAAATGACCTGCGCTAAGCTTTCATCTGTAGCTTCTAGGTATTTCGCGATGGCAAAACCTTGAATGTGTTCGGTGACTTCATGTCCAACCATGTGAGCACCCAACAATTCACCCGTTTCCTGACTAAAAATGGTTTTAATAAATCCTGCGCTATCGCCCAAAGCCAATGCTTTACCATTCGCTTGTAAAGGAAACTTACCCACATTGATATTCAAGCCCGTAGCTTTCGCTTTCTGTTCTGTCAAACCAATACTGGCCACTTGTGGATGGGTAAAGATACAGCCCGGAATTTGTGTACGATCTAAAGCATGTACATGACTTAGGCCTGCAATTTTCTCCACACAAAGAATGGCTTCATGACTGGCTTTGTGTGCCAAACACGGTGCACCTGCGACATCACCAATTGCATAAATGCCCACTACATTGGTTTTACACCATGAGTCGACTTTAATAAAACCATTCTCAAATTCAACTCCCAAAGCTTCTAGGCCAAGATTTTCAGCATTCGGTTTCACGCCAATAGCTGAAAGCACCTTTTCAACAGTAATGATTTGCACACCTGTGGCAGTTTCAATATGACAATGTACTTGAGCCTGATCAGTTTCTATTTTTTTTACAGTCGCTTCGGTTAAAACCTGCATACCCTGCTGTTCAAATTGCTTTTGTACATACTTCGCAACTTCAATGTCTTCGCTAGGGAGAATCTGCTTTGCAATATCAACCAAGGTAACTTGGCAGCCTAAGTCTTGGTATAGGCTTGCAAACTCACTGCCTATAGCCCCCGAACCAATGACCAGTAAAGATTTTGGTAATTGTTCCGGAACTAAAGCCTCTTTATAACTCCAGACCTGATGGCCATCTACAGGAATATGAGGCAAATTGGCCGCACGTGCACCTGTTGCGACAATAATATGCGGTGCAGAAATCTGCTGTTTTTGACCATTCGCATCTGTAAGCTCTAATTGCTCTTTGGCAATAAACTGGGCTGCCGCGTTAAAAACAGTGATTTGATTTTTTTTCAATAATTGACCGATACCTTGCACGAGTTGCTCAGAAACCTGTCTGCTATGATGGACCAGTTTTTGAATGTCAAAATCAATCGCGTTAAGAGTAAAGCCAAACTGCCCTGCATGTTTGAACTGCTGTGCAAGCGCAGCCCCGCTCAATAATGCCTTGGTTGGAATGCATCCCCAATTAAGACACACTCCGCCTAAGTGTTGTTTTTCAACGATTACAGTTTTTAATCCCAGTTGCGCTGCGCGAATCGCAGCGACATATCCTCCAGGACCAGCACCAATAACCACAAGATCAAATTGTGTATCTGACATGACTATTCCTCCTACACCAAAATTAATGCAGGATTTTCGACAAACTGCTTAAATGCCGATAAGAATTGAGCACCCAACGCACCATCAATGACACGATGATCACAAGACAATGTTGCGGTCACCATTTCACGAACAACAATCTCATCATTTTCAACTACAGCACGTTTCTCTGCTGCACCTAAGGCTAGAATTGCACCTTGAGGCGGGTTAATAATGGCATCAAACTGTTGAATACCAAGCATGCCCAAATTGGAAATACTGAAACTGCCCCCTTGAAACTCATCAGGTGCCAATTTTCCAGTTTTGGCACGTGTCGCCAGATCACGCATATCATTGGAAATTTGCGCCAAAGATTTACGGTTCGCTGCTTTAATAATTGGCGTGATCAGTCCATTTTCGATGGCTACAGCAACCGAAATATCAGCCTGTTCAAACTGTAAAATCTGCTGATTCTCTTCATCAAACTGAACATTAACTTGTGGAACTTTAATCAGTGCAGCAGCAGCAGCTTTAATCAGCATATCGTTAATGGATAGTTTGACTTGCGGTACAGTACTGTTAATTTGCTGACGCAAAGCCTGAACCGACTCAACATTTAAGTCTATCGTTAAGCGAAAATGTGGTGCATTGCGTTTTGCCGCTTGTAGCCGTGCAGCGATTGCTTTACGCATACCATTCATAGCTACGGTGGTGAATTTTGCTGACTCTGTTGGATGCGCATACTCAGTATGTTGAGCTTGTACAGGATTTTCCCGTTGATATACAGCTTCAACATCTTCCTTACAGACTCGTCCACGTGAACCCGATGCACGACAATCATGCAAATTAATGCCCCATTGTTTTGCCAAACGGCGGGCAACAGGTGTCGCTAGAACATAACTGTCATCTGCTTTAGATTTCGCGGCTTTCGTACTAGCTTGATGACGTACATCTGGCCAAGAACCACCAGCAGCTTGAACTGCGGCCTGAATATCTTGAACACTGATACGGCCTTCACGTCCAGAACCCGTAATCTGAGCCAAGTTTACATTATACTTTTCAGCCAATTTCAAGGCATGTGGCGTTGCAAAAATATCATCACTTTGTTGGTAGCCTTGTAACTCATCAGGAATAGAATATCCGCCCTGAGTCACCGCTTTTGATCCATTACCAACACTGTTCTGTTTAGGAGCAGCTTGTACTTTAGTTTCAACTTGAGCCACATCGACTTTTTCAGGAACCGCTGCTACCGCTTTATTTCCAGTTACAGCAGGTGTTCCACCTAAAGACTGTGCAAATGCTTCAACTTCTGCATCGGAAACTTGGGCGTCTGCACAAATTGCAATGATTCCACCTACGACCAGTGTGTCACCATCGTTAGCAATAATTTTTCGTAGCAGGCCATCAAAAGGTGCCTCCAATACATTGACGATTTTTGTGGTTTCAATTTCACAAATTTCCTGTCCTTTACTAAATTGGGTACCTTCCTGAATCAGCCATTGGGCAATCGTACCCTCTTCCATGGACAAACCCCATTTTGGGATTTCTAAAGTTTTAATTTCGCTCATCCTAAGCCTCCAACGTCTTGCGTACAGCCTGTTCGATGCGTTCTACACTAGGTAGCCATTCTTTTTCTAGTACTGGTGAAAATGGTACGGGTGAGTGTGGTGGAGTGACTAATTCGATTGGTGCTTTAAGATAATGAAAGCCTTTCTGGGCAATAAGCGCAGCCACATCATGTCCGAAACCACAACGTGCTGCTGATTCATCTACAATCACCACACGACCTGTTGAAGCTACTGACTCTAAAATGCCATCTTCGTCTAATGGTGAAATGGTTCTAGGGTCAACCACTTCAACCGAAATGCCTTCTTTTGCGAGCTTATCAGCGACTTCATTGGCACGATGCACCATCAAACTTAAGGCAATAATGGTGATATCTGTGCCTTCACGGGTATAATTTGCAACACCAAAAGGAATAGTGTAGGACTCATCTGGCACTTCGCCCTTAATGTCGTACAACAACTTGTGTTCACAAAAGACTACTGGGTCGTCATCTCGAATGGCTTGAATCAACAACCCTTTTACATCATAGGCACTTGAAGGCACCACCACTTTTAAACCAGGCACTGAGGCAAACACGTTATATGGCGACTGAGAATGCTGCGCTGCTGCGGAAAAACCTGCACCAATCATGCCACGTACAACGAGTGGCGCTTTGGCTTTGCCGCCAAACATGTAGCGAAATTTAGCTGCTTGGTTATACAGCATGTCATAACACACGCCGTAAAAATCCATAAACATTAAATCTGCCACAGGTCTTAAACCCGTTGCAGCAGCACCTGCCGCCATACCAATAATCGCTGATTCTGTAATTGGAGTATCAATGACTCGTTCAGAACCAAATTCAGTCCATAAGCCTTTGGTTACACCAAGTACACCGCCAAAACCTTCCAGCTTATTATCATCGGTATTTTTACCACCATGTCCACCACGAACATCTTCACCGACCACAATGACACTTGGGTCTCGGCGCATTTCTAATTCAATTGCTTCTTTAATCGCGTTTCGATAACTTTTATTTGGCATTTTTCTACTATTCCTTTAGTAAGAGACGTATACATCGGTAAGTAACTGAGAAACTTCTGGGTACTTAGCTGCACGTGCCTTTGCAACGGCATCGTCTACATTGGCTTTAGACTGAGCGTCAATCGCATCGAGCTTGGCTTCGTCAATTTTGTCTTTGACTTTTTCGCGGAATATTTTCAATGGATCTTTATGTTCTTTGACATAATCCAGTTCTTCTTTAGAACGGATAAGCCCTGGATCACCTTCAAAATGTCCATAAAATCGGTTGGTTACCGTTTCAATCACACTCGGACCTTCACCACGGCGGGCACGTTCAATGGCTTTTTGTGCAACTTCATACACAGCAAAAAAGTCTGTTCCATCTACTTTTTCAGCAGGTAAGCCAAAACCTGCCGCTCGACCTGCAATGTCTTTACTGCCTACGGCATAGTCATGTGCAGTACCTTCACCAAAACCGTTATTTTCAAAAACAAAAATGACAGGGAGCTTTAACACGACAGCCATATTAATGGCTTCAAAAGTTAAGCCCTGATTTGAACCGCCATCACCGGTAAAAGATAGACCAATCCCACCATTTTTGAGTGTTTTAGCACTTAAAGCTGCCCCAATAGCCAAAGGTGGACCACCACCCACAATACCGTTTGCACCGAGCATGCCTTTATCTAAGTCCGCAATGTGCATTGAGCCGCCCTTACCACGACACAAACCATCATCTTTGCCAAAAATTTCTAGCATCATGGCGTGAATGTCACAGCCCTTTGCAATACAATGTCCGTGACCACGATGTGTTGAGGTAATGAAGTCCTTATCTGTTAAATTTTCACAGATCCCTACGGCAACAGCTTCCTCACCGCTATAAAGATGGATGAAACCTGGGATATCACCTGTATTGTTTTCATCGTGAAGTCGATCCTCAAATTCACGAATGTCGCGCATTCTTTTGTATGCTGCTAGCAATTGCTCTTCCGTTAATTGCATATATTTATTCCTTATTAACTACGCTTAAAAGAAAATCCCAAATTGAATAACTGGATTTTTAAATCGTATATTTATATAAGAATATTTTTATTTAATTTCATATTAGACTAAAAAAATATAATGCATAAAAACATAAGATAAACATTAAAAACAATGGTTTATAAAATTAAGAAATTTGTAAATTTTTTAATATTATTCAGCTACATACAAAAACAAACCTTTAACCAACCTTTGTTTTATATGATAAGTTTTTTGCCCTGTTTTAATATTATTAATGCATTTAAAGCAGCTTATTTAATATCAGGCTCAATATTAATTATTTTAAACGACGGAGTGTTTGAAATGGATTTAAATAACCCAGTATTAACTGGAAAGAAGCTACGTGGCGCTAAAAAAATGGCGCGTATTCCAATTAAAGTTGTTCCAACGGAAACGATACCGAAAAAGCCAGAATGGATCCGGACTAAAATTAGTCGACCTGAGGAAGTCCAAATCATTAAGGATTTATTAAGACAACAAAAACTACATACCGTTTGCGAAGAAGCAGCTTGTCCTAACTTGCCGCAATGTTTCGGTAGTGGAACAGCAACATTCATGATTATGGGAGATATCTGTACTCGACGCTGTCCATTCTGTGATGTCTCGCATGGCCGTCCTAATGCCTTAGATATTAACGAGCCACTGCATTTGGCTGAAACAGTGAAGAATTTAAACTTAAAGTATGTTGTGATTACTTCCGTTGACCGAGATGATTTAAAAGATGGCGGTGCACAGCATTTTGCAGATTGCATTCGAGAAATTCGTCAAACTAGTCCAGACACTTTGATTGAAGTTTTGGTTCCTGATTTTCGTGGTCGCGCAGATATTGCACTTAAAATTCTGAGCAAAAATCCACCTGATGTCTTTAATCACAATATTGAAACCGTGCCACGCCTGTATAAAGCCATGCGACCAAGCGCTGACTATCAGCATTCATTGAATTTACTTAAGAAATTTAAACACTACTGCCCTGATATCCCAACGAAATGTGGTTTGATGGTGGGTTTAGGAGAGATTGAAGCTGAGGTTATTGCGTTATTAAATGATTTGAAAGATTATCAAATTGATTATGTCACAATCGGCCAATACCTACAGCCATCCAAATCACATGCGCCAATTCATCGTTTTGTTACATTGCAAGAGTTTAAACATTATCAAACTCATGGAGAGCACTTAGAGTTTAAGAATATTTGGAGTGCACCATTAGTGCGATCGAGTTATTTTGCTGACCGCCAGTATTATGGTGAGGCTGTACCTGTGCCCTACGTGCGTGAATGACATTTTCATCATTTAAAGGATCCTATTTATCAACATAATGGTTACTTTTATTAACACTTCAGATAAAAATAGTCATTTCCAGTCCATAACAACACTTTTAAAGTAGCTAAAAGGCTGGTAAAACCCAAAAAAGGTTATTTAACGAATCCAAGAAAAAATGATTTGGTACACGTAAGAAAAGATTGAATGAGTATAGATCTGGAAATTGATTTCTGAAGTTTAAAGATATTACAGTCTAATCATAAAGGAATATGATATGAACCTGTTCAATACAGCACCAGCAAAAAAGCTGCAAACAACCCATTTAATTAATCAAACTACTGTGCATGCTGCCCCTGTTTTAGCATTGCCTCAAGAAGATCAAACGTCTTTATTCCGCCGCTCTATTCAACATAATTATGCTGACTTACTCAAAATAGCGGATGATTCAGATATGGCGATTGGTCTTACAGATCATCACGGGACTCTCTTATGGACATGGAGTAGTTCAGCCATGCTTTCTTCTGCTGAACAGGTACATTTTATTGAAGGTGGCCATTGGTCAACGCAGGCGGTTGGGACCAATGCGATTGGTATGACATTAAATAGTCAAACATCAAGTTGTGTATATTCTCATGAAAACCAAATGGACAGCGTTCGTGATTGGGTTTGTTATGCAGCACCTATCTGGGATCCGACTTCAGGTCAATTTCATGGCATTATCAATCTTTCCACAAAATATAAAAAACATACCCCTCTAGGCATTCTTGCTGTGGAACGCTGTGCAGACTTAATACAGCGAGCAATAAAATTTGAACAGAAAAATTTTTTATACATTAAAGCGCTAGGTTCGCCTTGGGTTCAATTTAATGGGCATACTTTGAACTTGACTCACCGTCAAATTGAAATACTTTGCATTTTAGCTTTGTATCCGTACGGGATTGGTTTAGAAGAGTTACACTATGCCCTTTATGGTGAGCGTAATGTCAGTCTAAAAACCCTAAAGGCTGAGCTTTCACAACTTCGTAGCCTATTACCTCATTCAATTGAGGCTCGGATTTATAGGCTTAGCTGTGAAGTCCAATGTGATTTTTTACGTGCTGAACAATCATTAAATGCAAATCTTATTTCGAGTACATTCTCGCTATATAAAGGTAGCTTTTTATCTAAATCAGAAAGCCCTTTACTCAGTACTTGGAGACATTGTTTTGATGCCCGTTTAAGCCAGTTGATTTATCAAATAAAGGATACCGATCAATTATTACGGATTATTGGGCAAACACATGATCGAATTGATGCAATACAACGCTTATTAGAACTCTTACCACAAGATAGCGCCCACCGTAATTATTTTTCAAACCTAATTTAAATATTATTTTTGGCTTCAACTCTAAAGTTTTATTGTGTAGAAGATTGAAAAGGAAGTATGACTTTCATACTTCCTTTAATAAAATTTAAAATTGAGAACTAACTACAGTGAAGTCTAGTAATTCACTTACCTAGCTTTGACACCCAGTTTGTCGCTGGATGGTGTACCCATGCCATTACTACAGCTTTAATAGTTAAAGCCACCAAATCTTCTAAGTCTAAGTTATGTAAGTGTGACTTACCATATGCGCACGTCTATGCCGTGATGGTGACGATAAATATTTAAGAATGCTGACAAGCTTCATCCACCGTTGGTGATATAGAGGATCGGCATCCCCTTTCTTAAAGGGGTTTCAATGAGGTGTGAATAGCCCCCACTCTTCTAGACAAATTTAGTCTATTCTTAAGACCTTTTTAGTAGGAAAATATCTATTCATAGCTAGGTTCATGAACCAAATATTTTACAAGTTATAACTTTAGTACTCTAAGTAATTAAATTTGTTGTTTATTAAACATAAATTTAATTGTGAACTATATTATAGGTGAACATAAGTTAAATAGAATATCCAAGACTCTGGCCTACACAACGCATCCGTTGCCACAGCTCGACATCGTGAATCTGTAAAATTATCATTCACGATGCCGAGTACGCTAATGAACATAATATACGTTATGCCGAAATCAGAATCTTATCAATTGGCGAATCTGACGTTCCTGATGTTTAAATTCAAACCCTCTCATTTTTTCAACTCGCTCAGGTTATAATAATGGTCTCCCAAAATATGATTGATCTAATATGAGCACCTCCAATGACCCTTTACACGGCAAAAAACTTGCTGACATCTTGGATGAATTATTGGATTACTACGGTGGTTTTGAAGGCTTAAGCCGTAAAATTGAAATTAGATGTTTTTGCATAGATCCAAGCGTTAAATCCTCACTGCGATTCTTACGTACTACACCTTGGGCACGTGAAAAAGTAGAAAATTTATATTTGTATGTCTTACGCCAAAAAGCCAAACAAAAAGCGTAACGATTAATACCTAAGCTCGAATAATCTTGTATAGCAGTTTATGTTTTAAGATAAAATAAAACTGTGAATCCTTGTAGCTATTCCTTGCACGCAGTATCTTCGCCTCAGATTTAATTTGATCCCTATTTATGAGCAATCCTTTTTCCCAGTATCCTCAAATTGGTGTAGTCACTACATTTTCTGAATTGATTCATCGTCATTTTGAAGGTCAAATGAATGCGTTTTGCTGGCAACGTAGCTTACAAGGCGACTTTAAAGAAATAGTCGAAAAACTCGAACTGATTGAAAATATAACCGAAATTTCCATAGATGATCTGAAGGAATTAAAGCTTTCAGCGCAAGGTCATTTAGCTAGAGAAATCATTTTAAATGACATGCAACAATTAACAGCATTTGGTGCATCACCCTCGCTGAATTTGCTTAAATGTTATGAACGCGATGATGAATTCGATTTCATCTCAACCGATGTTTATTCTTTTCATGTTGATCGATCACCCATCGCTACCGATACCTTTTTATGTACATATTATGGTGCTTCCAGTGATATTGTGCCAAATGATCAAGTGACACAAAGAATCTTAATTCCTAAAATACGAGAACAACTTAAAGATTTGTACGATGGCCCTACCTCAGAATTTGATGATTTTTTAGCGGAATATTTTTTTGATTTACATTATCAGCTCAAAGAAAATGCTGTGCCTGTAAATCTAGGCAATGGTCATCTTTGGCGTTTAGCGGTGGATCATCCTACACAGCAAGTTTTGCCTTGTGTACACCGCGCACCTGTAGAAAATGTAGGTGAATATCGGCTTATACTGATTTGCTGATTTTAGCTGTGTTTAAATATTGATAAATCGTAAGTCCATACGATCCATTCTGTCTAATGAATGAACCGTATGGGTTAATGCAATATCGTTTTAATCAAAATTGCTTAGTCTAGATTATTGAGATCGAGCTGTATTAAGCCAGCGGTAAAGCATAGGCAATAGCACCAAGGTCAGCAAGGTGGAAGAAAGAATACCGCCAATCACCACAGTCGCTAAAGGCCGTTGTACTTCGGCACCTGTACCTGTTGCTAAAGCCATTGGCACAAACCCTAAAGAGGCAACACAGGCGGTCATGAGTACTGGGCGTAATCGAAGTACAGCACCCTGCCATACGGCTTCATGTAATGGATATTTGTCTCTCAGCTCTTTAATAAAGGTCAGCATGACCAGCCCATTCAGCACAGCAACGCCTGAGAGCGCAATAAAGCCAATACCTGCCGACATCGAAAGTGGAATATCCCTAAACCAAAGAAACAGTACACCGCCCGTTAAGGCAAAGGGTACGCCAGTAAAGACCAGCAGGCTTTCTTTCACATTATGAAATACTGCCATTAATAAAATAAAGATGGTTAGTAGTGCTAAAGGGATGACAATTTGCATTCTTGCTTTGGCAGATGCCAGGTTTTCAAATTGACCGCCATATTCAATCCAATAACCGCTTGGTAATGCATATTGTTTCAGCTGAGTCTGCATATCCGCCACAAAAGAACCTAAATCACGGCCTTCAACATTGGCAGTCACTACAATACGGCGTTTACCATTTTCACGGCTGACTTGATTGATCCCATCTACATTAGACACTGTGGCAACATTTGAGAGTACAATACTGCCACCATTTGGCAACTTTAACGGTAGTTGTGAAATCGTGCTTACATTACGGTCTTGATCATTTAAACGAATAACAAAGTCAAAACGGCGATCGCCTTCTAAAATCTCCCCTACACTTTGTCCACCGACACTGGCTGCCACAGTATCCTGTATAGATTTAACGCTTAAACCATATTGCGCAGCCAAAGCCTTATCTATTTCAATATTTAATAAAGGCAAACCTGAGGTTTGTTCAACTTTTACGGCGCTACTCCCCGCAACTTGCTGCATAATTTTGGCAATTTTAGTGGCTTCTGTGTTAAGCACTTGCATATCATCGCCAAATATTTTAACGCCCACATCACTACGCACACCTGAGATCAGCTCATTAAAGCGCAGTTCAATAGGTTGGGAAAACTCACTGTTATTGCCAGGAATCGTAGCCACATAAGCCACCATACGGCCACGCAGTTCATCCACACTTTCTTTAGGGTTCGGCCATTCATTACGTGGTTTGAGCATAATATAACCATCGGAAATGTTCGGAGGCATTACATCGGTTGCCACTTCTGCTGTACCTGTACGAGCAAATACAGCCTGAATCTCTGGAAATTTTTTCAGCAGCAATTTCTCAGCGTTCTCCTGCATTTTTAATGATTCTTCTAGGCCTGTGCTTGGTGAGCGCATCAACTGAACTGCAAAATCACCCTCACTCAGCTGTGGTGCAAACTCACTGCCAATTTTGGTGCTTAAAAGCCCAGTAATGAGCAGTAAACACAGTGCAAAAGTCATCACTACAGCCTTGTAATGAAAGGCTTTATTTAAAATTTGAAGATACTGCTTTTTCAGCCAATTCATCCAACGGCTTTCTGTTTCTTTAATTTCACCTTTCACCCAAAGCGCTACAGCAGCAGGTACAAATGTAATAGACAGAATGATCGCCGCCACAAGTGCCAATACCACAGTTAATGCCATCGGATGGAACATTTTTGCTTCTACACCACTTAAAGCAAAAATTGGCAAATAAACCACTAAAATAATTAACTGACCGAATATCAGCGGACGGCGCGCCTGACGTGCAGCCAAAAAGACTTCTTTAAAACGTTCATTTTGCGTTAATGGACGCTTTAATGTTTGCTGTGCATGCGCCAAGCGGCGGATACAGTTTTCAACAATGACCACAGCACCATCAACAATAATCCCGAAATCCAGCGCACCTAAGCTCATCAAATTCGCGCTGATATTCTTTTGTGCCATGCCGGTTAAGGTAAACAGCATTGACAGCGGAATAACACAGGCCGTAATGAGTGCTGCACGGATATTGCCTAAAAAGATAAATAAAATGATGATGACTAGAATTGCGCCTTCAACCAAGTTCTTTTGAACGGTTTTAATCGCTTTCTCCACCAATGTGGTACGGTCATACACTGTTTCAATTTTTACCCCTTTGGGTAAGCTGGCTTGAATGTCTTTAATTTTGGAATCTACAGCTTTCGAGACAGTTCGGCTATTTTGTCCCATAGCCATCATGGCAATACCTAAAACCGTTTCTTCTCCGTTATAGGTTGCACCACCTGTGCGCAAATCATGCCCAATGGAGACTTGCGCAATATCACCCACCCGAATTGGACTGCCATTTGGGCTGTCAATCATGGTGTTTTCAATATCTGAAATGGTGTTTAAGGTTCCCGGCACTCGAACTGTTAACTGCTGACCATTTTCCTCAATAAATCCTGCACCACGGTTTTCATTATTTTCTGTAAGCGCTTGCTGTAATTGTTCTAATGACAGGTTCAGCTGTTGCATGCGGTTTAAATCAGGTGAAACCACGTAGGTTTTATTAAAACCACCAATACTGTTGACCTCGGCAACACCTTGTACACGCTGTAATTGCGGACGCACAATCCAGTCCTGAATTTCACGCAAATCCATCGCGCTATATGCCGTACCATCTGCTTTTTTTGCATTGGGTTCTGCTTTCAGCACCCATTGATAAATCTCGCCCAAACCTGTCGAAACGGGCGACATCGTCGGAGAAACCTGAGCTGGCAATGACGACTGAACTTCCTGTACCCGCTGATTAATTTGCTGACGTGCCCAGTAAATATCCGTACCGTCTTTAAAGACAATCGTGACTTGTGACAGGCCATAACGGGAAATAGAACGGGTCAACTCCAAATCTGGAATACCTGCCATCGCATTTTCAATCGGATAAGTAATCCGCTGTTCAACTTCTAACGCTGTAAAGCCATTGGCCTGCGTATTAATTTGCACTTGGGTGTTGGTAATATCAGGTACTGCATCAATCGGCAGTTTTTGATAACTGTAAATCCCGACGGCAATCCATGTGCAGACAAACAGCATCACCCAAATTGCATTTTGAATTGAAAACTGAATAATGCGTTCGAATAGACCTGCTGGCTTTGGCAAATTAATGTTCGTGTTCTCTGAATTAGTGTTCATGGCCAGCCTCATCTTTTTCCAGTTCAGATTTCAGTAAAAAACTGCCTTGGGAAATATACTTTTGCCCTGCCTCAAGACCCGAAATCACTTCTAGCCATTGCCCATCACTGGATGCTTGTCCAAGTTTTAGCGCTTGTGCTTTTAAATGCACTTGGCCTTTTAGCTCAGATTCAACAATAAAAATACTGTCTTTACTCTCTATGCTTTGTACGGCGGACTTTTGCACCCGTAATGCTTTTTTAGTATCTGAATCAGCCAATAGCACGTTGACCATCACATTCGGGCGAAGTTCAGCAGATTGTTGTTTTAATTTGGCACGTACCACCAAGCGTCCCGTTTGCACATCTGCCTTTGACGTCAGGCTTTGTACCTCTGCGCTATAGAGCTGATCTGAGCCATTGATTTTGAAAGAGACGTTTTGACCCGTTTGTAATTGTGCGGAATATTGATGAGTTAAGTTAAATTCTAGCCACAAATCTTTTAGCTGTTCAATGGTGAACAATTGATCTGCCAATTGCACATTTTCACCTACAACAATATCTTTTTGACTGATTACACCTGCAATAGGCGCACGAATGATAAATCGTCCATTTTGACCGCTATTCGCGCCCAAAGCTTGCAAGCGCGATTGTGTCGACTGTACGCTAATTTGAGCCTGACGATAGGCATTTTCAGCACGCTGAAAGTCCTGTTTGGCAGAAATCCCTTGAGACCATAGCTTTTGCTCACGCTGATAATCTTGGCGAGACAAATCTAAATTGGCTTCTGCCATACGCAAATTAGCTTGCTGATCAATTAATTCAGGCACAGAAAGCACAGCTAGAGTTTGCCCTTTTTGTACGGTTTGACCGAGTGCCACACTGACTTGCTCGACATGTCCGCTAAAATTTGGGGAAATATGTGCCTGCTGATCTGTATTGACGGCCAATTTACCCGGCAATTGAATAATATTTTCGACCAGACCATTTTCCGCAGTCGCAATTTTAATTCCTTGTTCTATCATTTGCTGAGCACTAAGCTGAAGTTCACCTTCTTCTGCGTGTTCTGCTTCAGCATCACTATCATTAGCCTCGTTATGCTCTCCCTCACTCTCAGTTTTATCTGCATCGGATTTGTTTGTACTTAACCAAATAGCAGTACACAGCATCAGCGTTAAGCCAATCAAAACTGCAATCATCAAAAGCTGTGAAATTTTTCCATCTTGTTTAATTTTCATGTGATTAACTGCCTTATTGTGCTGATGCGCTGTTGATGAGGGTTTGGGATGCTTCAATGGCTTTTTTATTTAGTTGGCTATAAGCATCTGAACGGCTGATTTCTTCATAACTAGTGCCAATACTTAGGGCTTCAGCACTGAGTGCGCTCTGCCAAGCCTGTGCCAAAATTTGTATTTGGCTAAGTCGAAGGTCTTGGAGTTGTTTTGTGGTTTGCTGTACATCTGTAATGGCAAATTTCCCTGCCTGAAAACCTTGCAAAGTTCGGTTTTGAACCTTTTCAGCCAAGCCAATCTGACTGCCTGTGGCATCAAACTGCGTACGTAGACCTTTAAGCTGGTGAATGCTGTTGGCGATGTCCAAAACTTGCTGTTTTAACTCGCGCTGTTGCTGATGATTTAATAAAATTTGCTGTTTTTGCGCCATTGGAATGGCATATTGCTGGCGGTTAAAAATATTTAGCGGAATATCCACACCAAGTACCAAGACCGTATCATTGGTATCTGTTGGAGACTTGGTACGTGACATGCCCATATTTAGGGTTGGGTTTGGACGTGCCTGTACTTTTAAATGTTCAATTTGCTGATTTGCCTGCTGAACATTCAAGGCATACAATTTTTGTAGCCAACCTTCCGATAAATTACGTTCAACTAAACTTTGGCTCTGTTCAGGCCAAGGTGTAACGCTGTTATTCAGTCCGATTTGCGACGTGGTTTCCCCCCATAAATTAGAAAGCTGACGCGCCACAGTTTGCTGTTTTAAAAACGCCTGTTGGTATAGACGTTGTATTTCCAATGCTTCAATTTGAGCGCGCTCCACATCCACCAAAGCGATACTGCCTGCCTGATAACGTTTTTGCGCACTGTCCAAATTAGATTTACTGAGTTTGAGCTGTGTAGCGTAAATCGATTGCTCATTTTGAGCGATGGCTAGCTGTGACCATGCATACTTCACAATCAGCTGACTTTGCGCGTTCCAAATCTGCTGTTGCAACTGAATTTGCTGTGCTGAGGTACTCGCGAGTGCTTGATTGATTTTACGCTGACCGAATACATCCAGTGGCTGGCTGATTGCGATACTGAGCTCTTGATCTTGATTTTTACCAAAACCATTTTGTTCAATCGATAGACTTGGGTTTTGCCATAGCTTGCTTTGACGCAGATTAAAATCAGAGATTTGCTGTTGTTGTTGCCAAATATCAGTTTGGGCTTGGTAGTTTTGTACTTTGGCAAATGCAGATTCAAAACTACTGACATTTTCCGCAAAAGTACTTTGTAAGGCCGTCGAAATACCGGCAGCTAAGCCTAGACGTATAAACGCCATAAAATATAAAGACATGATTTTTCCCACTCATTTATTAAAAAAAGTGGCGGGAATTTTTTAGGCTACCCCGCCATTAGCGGGGCATAAACAGGAGGAGGTGTTTGCAGTAATAAATCAGGGGCTTGATAAAGATTCTTCCAAACAAATTTTGGCGAATATTCAAAGCTCTGATGTGCAATAAAAAGAATCGATTGTTGATTTTGCACAATCAAATGCGTCATAGACGGCAAATGGTCTTGATGATCTTCACCGAGTTGTAGATCGTTAGCGATATTTTTGACTGGTTTGCTACTAGATTCATCAGATGCTTGATGCAACGAATGCTGTGGATAGGTTTCATTGCTAACGCATAAGATATTTTGATGATGACCAAAATGATAGCTTTGAACAACTTGAGTTTGCTCTTCATGCACACAGAAAGCGGCTGCCACGTTCCAAAGGCTTTGGAACATGAACAATCCAACTAAGACTGTTATCCATGTCGCAGAACGCATATTGCATCAATCAAGAAAATTTTAATGATTATAAAGCTTGGAGTTGGTCGAAGGTCAAGTGAATCTTTGAATTTGTTTAAACATGGCGTGCATTAGGGATCTAAAGTAATGCATTCGCTTTTATCCCCCTTGTATAACACGCTCTAAAGACAAACCATTGGTTCATGATTACGATTTTTATCGGTGAAACCTTTTTTAATTTAGTTCTGAATCATTCTTCAACTTGGCTTTTCTTGTCACAACTAAGCCGCAGAGAACCACCAATGTCGTGACACCTAAGGACAATGAAGTCTCATAACTGTAGGCTGGAGATAAAAACATATAGATCAGCACACTTAAGATCACCAAAATGACTGCCCATGTGAGCCATGGAAATAGCCACATTTTAAACGCAACCTCAGTTCCATTTTTTTCGATTTGTGTTCTCAATCTAAGCTGTGAAAATGCAATCACTAAATAAACCAATAAGGCAATTGAACCTGTGGTTGAAAGTAAAAATCCGAATACTTGGCCTGGAAATAAATAATTGACTGCACAGCAAATTAAGCCCACTACAGACGATGCAAATACAGCAATAGCAGGTACACCAGAGGCATTAATAGATGTGACCCATTGAGGTGCTTCTTTGCGTGTCCCCAATGAAAATAGCATCCTTGATGAACTATAAAGTGCGGCATTCATACAACTTGCAACCGCAATAAAGACTACACTATCAATAATCAATTTTGATTGAGGGACATTTAAACTGACCAAGACATATTGGAAGGTGCCTAATTGTTGTAATTGCGGTGAACGCCAATCTACCAGTGCAACCGTTATAAAAATTGAAACCACAAAAAATAAGATGACCCGATACAATACTAAATTGGTTGCACGTTTAATTTTTTGTTCAGGATCTTTTGATTCTGCTGCAGCGATCGATAGTATTTCTACACCAAAGAATGAAAATGCTGAAATCAATATTGCTGAAAGTACACCACCCAGGCCATTTGGCATAAATCCATCATTTTTGAACAGATTTTCTACACCACTCACGTCAGGTGCTAAGGGCCAAAATCCAAATATTGCGGTGAGTCCAATGGCGATAAAAATCACAATAGCCAAGACTTTTATCAGAGAAAACCAAAATTCAAACTCACCAAAACTTCGAGTACTAAAAAAGTTGGCTAAACTGAGAAGCACAATGAAGAATGTTGCAAATACAGCACTGGATATTGATGGGAACCATGCATGCAAAATTTCTGCACCGGCAATTGCTTCAATAGGAATAACTAAAACCCAAAACCACCAATATAACCATCCGATAGTAAAGCCAGCCCATGGCCCTATGGCTTTTCTCGCATAGGTTGAAAATGAGCCTGTGTCAGGTTGAGCTACTGCCATCTCCCCCAACATTCGCATGACTAAAAAAACCAATATACTGGTAATAATATAAGCAAGAACAGCGGCAGGCCCAGCTTTTGCGATAGCAGCAGATGATCCAACAAACAGTCCAGCACCAATTACACCACCGATACTGATCATTGTAATATGCCGATTAGATAGCCCTGCACCCAGTTTTGCAGTTGAATTATGTGTGGCTAAGCTATCATCATGCATCGATTAGATTCCCTGTCTGCACGGTCAGTCGTACAAATCATTATTTCCAAGATCATTAGGAATAAAAAAGGGAAAACGCTGTGTTCTCCCTTGTTTTGTAACAATTTAATCTAGAAAATGAGTTTTTCATAGTTCTAATCAAAACTTTAAGATGCAGCTTAATACCATTTTTTTATCTAATTCACTGTTATTACTTATATAATTTATATTTATTTAAAAACTTATTTGACCATTTTCTAGATACAAAATATGGGCTTTTAAATAATCTAACTCATCGCCATGATGCGTAACATATATCATCGGCAGCGCCAACTGTTCTTTCACCGTGTTTAAAAATGGCAATATTTGATCTTTCAGCCTGCGGTCCAGTCCTGTCAGCGGTTCATCTAACAGCAGTAAGTCAGGCTGTGACAGCAATGCGCGTCCTATGGAAACGCGCTGCGCCTCACCGCCAGAAAGTTCATGCGCCCGCCGTTTGAGCAGTGGCTGTAACTCAAGCAGATTAGTCACTTGCTCAAATTTAAATTTCGCATTTTCCTGAGCGCCTAAGTTCTCCGCATATTGCAGATTTTGCTGCACATTCATATGCGGAAAAATCCATGCTTTTTGAAAAATCAGCGCAATACTGCGTTGATGCATCGGCACGTTAATCTTCTGCGCCGTATCGAACACATCACGCTGATTCAGCGATATATAACCTTGCTGCGGCTGCAGCAAACCAACCAAATTTTTCAGCAGCGTAGACTTGCCGCTGCCTGATGGCCCCATAATGCCAAGCAGCTGTTCTTGCATCTGCAGCCGAGCCTGCAATTGAAAATCTGCATATTGAAACTGAAAATCACACTGAAGCATGGCCGGCTCCGAGTTTTCGCTGATAGCGCTGTAAAATATAATAATTGGCAATCAATGCGCCAAAAGCCGCCAGCAGTGAAAGGATCACTAAACGCATTGCGGATTCTTCGCCATTGGGCTGCTGTATCAGTGAATAGATAGCAATTGGAATGGTTCGGGTTTCATCAGGAATATTACCCACAAAGGTAATGGTTGCGCCAAATTCGCCTAAACTTCGGCTAAATCCTAAAATGCTCCCGATTAAAATGCCCGGCAATGCCAGCGGCAGGCTAATTGATGCAAATACCCGTAACGGATGCGCGCCTAGTGAGCCTGCAACCTGCTCCAGCTGCTGATTAATCATTTGAAAAGACAAACGGATCGGCTGCACAATCAGCGGAAATGACACAATCATGGATGCTAAAACGGCGCCTTTCCAATTAAAAGCCAGTTGAATGCCCCATTCATTGAGCAGCTTGCCGATCCAGCCATTTGAACCAAACAGCACCAATAGCAGATAACCTAAAACCACCGGCGGCAGCACCATCGGCATTTGTAACAGCGCTTCGACTAAAAATTTCAAATGAAACTCATAGCGCGCCAGCACCCAAGCCAGCCCAATAGCAAATGGCAAGCAAAATACAGTGGCGCAAACGGCAACCTTAGCCGACAGAAACAAGGCGCTCCACTCTTCTGGGCTGAGCATGCTTTAGCCTTTCACACCAAAGCCATAATGCTTAAAAAGCATTTTGCTTTGCGCATGGTCTTTAAGATAACGGTAAAACTTCACGGCCTCAGGTTTAGCTGCGCCTTGATGTGTTAAAGCCAATGGATAAATGATCGGTTGATGAGTATGATTTGGAAAAATCCCGGCTATTTTAACTTTAGAACTGATCAGCGCATCGGTACGGTAAACAATCCCCGCTTGGCACTCACCGCGTTCAACAAAAGCCAAAGCCGATCGTACATCATCTGTCCCGACAATCCTTCCATTCAAACTTGATAGCCAGCCCAACTTGGTTAGGCTTTGTTTGGCATATTTTCCAGCAGGTACAGACTCCATTTGCCCTGTACATAAGTGACCTTTGAATGCCTTGGCAAAATTAAACTGCGGCACGGCTTTAAATTGCATATTCACCGCTTTAGGCGTAATCAGCACCAAATCATTGCTTAGCATGTTGAATACTTGCTTTGCAGGTATTTTCTGTTTTTGCACCAAATAATTCATCCAGTCCACATCTGCTGAAAAATACAAATCACTTGGCGTACCGGCTTCAATCTGTTTGGCTAAAGCAGATGACGCGCCAAATACTGGTACAATTTTGATGTCTGGATTCTGTGCCTGATATTGCTTTGCAATATCGCTGATAGCATTGCTTAAACTGGCTGCAGCATAAATTTTGACTGTTTCCGCCTGAGATGCGCCAGCAATGAAGCTCAGTCCTAGTGCTAAAATAAATTTGAATCGCATAGCAAACTCCTAATGCTGAATAAATACGCCTTGAAGAATTTGTCCTGCTTGCACAGACTGCCCTGCAGGAATCCGAACAATGCAATTAGCTTGCATTAAATTGCTCAACATATGCGACTGCTGTTTAGACAGGCTGGTTAGTTGAAGTTTACCTTGCTTATCAAACTGAGCCGACATTCTTAAAAACCGCTCACGTGCATCTGCTTTTAGGTCATGTGTCATGACTGCGCTGAACCAGTCCAGCGCAGGTGTTTGACCTTGCAAAGCTTTCAATAATGTATCTGTATAAATTTGCATGCCGACATAAACAGCAGCGGGATTGCCTGGCAGTCCGAGTAAATAACAGCAGGTGCTGTCTGGACGTGAGTATTGTGCAAACAGCATCGGTTTACCGGGTTTTTGTTTTACTTTCCAGAAAATTTGCTGAAAACCGATGTCCAAGGCCGCCGGCCGAACAAAATCATAATCACCGACAGATATGCCGCCAGTCGTTAAAATTAAATCAAAGCTGTCTTTTAAACGGTTGAATAAATCTAAAACCGCCTGTTTTTCATCTGCAATATGAATCACTTCAACTTGGACGTGCTGCGACTGAAACCATGCTGAAATCAGCGGCGCATTGGCATCAAATATTTTACCTGCACGGTAATCTTCTATATTTTGCGCAACTTCATCACCTGTAATTACGACCGCAATTTTCGGATAGGCAAAAACTTCGCAGTGTGAAATACCAGCCATACTGAGTGCTGCAATTGATCCAACCGTCAGCTTTTGACCACGCGCTGCTAAACATTGTCCAACTGAAATTTCCTCACCTGCATCTCGAATATCTGCATGCGGGCTTAAGGCTGCAGTCAGTTCAATCTGCGGTGTATCCGCCTTTACAATTTCTTGCCGCGCCACAGTTGCTGTGCCTTCAGGAATTGGCGCGCCAGTAAATATACGGACAGCTTGCCCTGCTTTTAGGCTTATTTCAGCCGTTTGCCCTGCACGGATTTCTCCAATGAGCTCAAATTGAGTGCCTGCTTTAATTTCACCCGCTGCACAAATGGCATAGCCATCCACTGCGCTTTGTGCAAATAAAGGCAGCTGAATTGGTGAATGTACATCTGCTGCCAAATAATGGCCTAAAGCGTGCTGAAGCACCAAAGTTTCATGCGCCAAATTTTGCGTATGTGTCTGAATCAGCGCAAGTGCTTCGTCCACCGAAATCAGTCCTGCTTCAGCACCGCAGCCTGTATGCAATACGGCTTGGTTCATTGGTAGCCTCCTGTATGGGGAATATTTTTCTGCACATCAAAGAGATGTACCAAGGCAGGTAAAATGGCAACCAGTGATTCTTTTGCGCCTTGTCTGCTGCCCGGCAGTGTAATCACCAAACTGTCATCAATATAACCAGCAACACCGCGGCTGAGGGCTGCATAAGGCGTGCGTTTCTGCCCAAAACTGCGGGATGCTTCCATTAGCCCCGGAATTTCTCGTTTTAACAGTGGCTGAATGGTTTCTACGGTTAAATCTTTCGGGCCAAGACCTGTACCGCCCACGGTCAATATCAGCGGATATAGCGTCTTATGCTGTTCAATAAGAGCCAAAAGCTGTACAGGACTGTCCGGTATCACTTGATAGCTGATGTTGCTGAAATTCGCTTCTTCTAAAATTTCGAGGATATTTTGCCCAGCGGTATCCGGTTTTTTACCGGCAGCAACCGTATCTGAAAGCACAATAATCGATGCCGATAAGCTTTCTTTCAATACACGGGTAAAATGTGATTTTCCGCCTTTTTTCTTTTGCAGTTTCACTTGATCTAGGCATAAATCTTCAGGCTCACAGTGCGGTTTCAGCATGTCATACAGCGTTAAACCGGCAAGACTGACAGCAGTTAAAGCTTCCATTTCCACACCTGTCGGGCCAATGGTTTCAACCACTGCACTGATTTCGACATGCGCCTCAAATAATTCATACTCCACATCTGCACGGTAGATCGGCAGCGGATGACAGAGCGGAATGAGTTCATCTGTACGCTTTGCGCCTAATATGCCTGCAATACGTGCGGTTTTCAGCGCGTCGCCTTTTTCAGTATTGCCATTACGCAGCAGTTCAATGCAATGTGGCGGCGCATGCAGTATTCCAGTTGCAATGGCTGTACGGTAACTTTCCGCTTTCATGCCCACATTTTTCATTGCTTTGTCCTTATCTTATTCATTTGCATTTGCAGTATTAAATTTGGGGTTTTATAGATGCCATTGGTAAATATTGGCGTTCAAATGCATGGTCTGATGGCTGTTTTGATGTGCATATTCACATGATTCGCCATGAATATGAGCATGCTGCGCTGCATGAGCTGTCGCCTCAGGCGCATGATCCTTACGAATACAGCAACCCTCTACATATTGGCTGCTGCCGTCCATATAAAACTCTTCTTTCCACACCGGCACTTCATGCTTCACCCGCTCTACGGCCTCTTCACAGGCCGCAAAAGCCTCACGTCGGTGCGGCGCATAGGCCATGGCGATAATGGCAGTATCACCGACCTGCAGCGCACCAATACGGTGTACAACCCGTACATATGACACGCCGTATTTGGCTTGAATTTCCTGCTCAATTTGCCGGATCATTTTTTCAGCCACAGGCGCATAAGCGGTATATTTCAAAGCTTTTACCGCTTTGCCTTCATGGTGATTACGCACCGCGCCTATAAATACGCCGATACCGCCACATTCAGGAAACGCCTCAATACTGTCAAAATCGGCTTGGCTGAATACCGTGTCTTGTATGCGTGGAATATGCTTGAGCTCCATATTCAGCCTCCCGCCACAGGTGACAGCAGCACAACGGTACTGTCCTGCATCAATGCGGTTTGTCTTGGCACAATGTCTTCCCCAATGGCACAGGCGCAGCGCTCAAGCATGCTGAATGATTCTGGAAATTGATTTGCAACTTGCTGCAAAACCTCTGCAATTGACTGCTGTGCCAAGCAAGTCAGACTCAAATGCGCTGGCAATAGACGCTCAATAGCGCCAAAAGATTCAATTTTGATGGTGATTTGAGTCATCATTAACCTCCAATCATATGCATGCTGATTTTTCTGGTATTGCTAGTACTAGACGCTGTAATCGTGTGAAAGCCCTGTTCTTTTTGCCAAATATAGCTGCCAAGTTTGTTTTGCATGTTCAACGTATCCAGCGGATTTTCATTTTCAGCCAGTGTGCTTTTAAGTGAGCGTATGTCCTTGCTCAGGTCTAAGCCTTTTTTTGCAAATAAACAGTTAAAAAACTCACCTTGAGCATTCAGTCTTAAACGGTCACAGCTACCGCAAAATGAATTACTGATGGTTGAGATAATCCCAATCGGTAAACCGTTTACTTCATAGCTGCGGGCTGGCGATGCACCTTGCCCACACAAGATGTTCACCTCAAAAACGGTTTTCAATGTCGTTAATATTTCTTGTTCAGTGACAACGGAATCTTTAGTCCAGTTTTGATCACCGTCTAAAGGCATGAACTCAATGAAGCGCAGCTCAAAATGCTGCTGCTGTGCCCAATAAGTTAAAGGAATAATCTGCTGATCATTCAGACCTCTAATCAAAACTGTATTAATCTTAATGTCAAAGCCCGCTTGCTTAGCCGCTTCAATCCCTTCTAATACTGGCTGTAATTGTTTTTGCGTCAGCTGAAAAAATTGCGCTTCATCCAAACTGTCTAAACTGATATTTATGCCATCTAAGCCAGCTTGTTTTAGGGCCTGTGCATATTGTTTCAGATAATGTCCATTGGTGGTCATGGATATACGTTTAAGGCCTAGCTTTCTCAGCTGTTGCAGCTGTTCAATAAAATGCACAACGCCTTGACGTATGAGAGGTTCGCCGCCCGTGATCCGGATCTGATCAATCCCGCGCAGCACCATAAACTCACAAAAATTGTAAAGTGATTCAAAGCTGAGAAGATTATGCTTTTTCATCCATTCAGGGTGTTCAGGCATACAATAGACACATTTAAAATTACAGCGGTCTGTCACTGAAATGCGCAACTTGCGTTTTTCACGGCCAAACTGATCCTTAAAAATGGTCACTGGCTGTAATTGTGTCATGCTGTTCATGTTTATCTTCCATGGCGTTGTCATTTGCCCTGACTTTGCACAGTACAAATTTTGCGCCCTCTTTTCTTGCAGTAAAAATTGCAAGAAGTGTTCCAACTTTGCGCTTTTTTGAATATTTTTACAGGTTCTTTGGTTTTTATGTTTTAATCAACAATATCAATAATTTATGTTCATTTGATCAACATCAAAAACACAAATTGACGTTAAGACACCGATCAGTAGGACAAAAGCAGGTAGCTTTATCGCTAAATAAATTAGCAACGATCTTTTTTATTGACTCAAAACAGTACATCAAATTCATCAATTCAAATGAAAGCTCATCAAAAGGTACAGCTTTTAGAGAAAATTCAGCTGACGGTACTGCTGCAGCTCATCCAAAGAATTAATACTGTGAAAAAAGAGTGCATGGTTCTGAAAACGTGCAATTTGCATGTGCATTTCGGCAAAACAGCCTTTTAAACTGCGCTGTTTTTGATCAAGATGCGCCTGCAATGTTGCGAGACTGCTTCGTTTCAGCAAGCAAAATGGATACAGTGCTTTACCATTAATTTCCACAACAGCCACTTCACACATGGGATGCCGCTGCATGGCCTGATGCAATCTAGAAAGCACTTTCTTCGGGATATAGGTCACATCGCACGGGACAAACAAAACATAATCAGACTGTACATGTGACCACGCGCTTTTAATGCCCATCAACGGACCTAAAAAACCTGCTTCATCATCTTTATACAATTTTATTGAAGGAATCATGCATTCATAGATTGAATGGTCACGATGGCTGTTGATCCAGACATTTTCAACCCGTGATTTCAACTGCTGATGGATCTTAATCAGCTGAATTTCATTATCAAATTTTTGCAGCACTTTATTCATTCCGTTCATTCTGCGGGCCTGACCGCCCGCCAAAATGACTAAGTCTGTTTCTGGATAGCCTACTGATTTGGTGATTTTCTTCATCATTCTGCGTACTCCGTCTGACAGGCTTTAATCAAACCCCGTATTTCTGCTAAGCACGAACCGCAATTACCGCCGGCTTTTAAACATGCTGTGACTTGTTTTTCATGGCTAATATTCTTTTCTTTAATGGTTTCGATAATGGTATTTTTGCCGACTTTAAAGCAGCTGCACACCAGCGGACCTGCACTGTTGGTCATATTCATTGGCTGACCTGCCAGCAGCGCTTTGCGGTGCATTGCGCTCAGCCGTTCACGCTTAAACATGCCTGCAATCCAATCACGATCAGGCAGCAATGCTCTAGGCGCAATATACAAGCTTGCAATCAGATGACCGTCTTGCAGAACCACAGAATGGCTTAAATGTGCCGTTTGATCCTCTAAATTCAGCCATTCAAATGATTCGTCAGTAAATGGCAGCAAGTTTTTCAGCTGCTGCGCTGTAGTGCTGAATTTTTGACGGTTTGCAAGTTCATAGCGAGTAGCTTTTGCTGTGGTGACTTTAGTCCACCACACCGTGTTTTGAATGGTATTTTGCACCATTTGCTCAAAGCCGTCACGTACATACAGTACACCTTGCCACTGTGTATAAAACGGCTGTACAAATACAGGTGTATGTTTAAATTCAGGCTCACCAGATAGTGAATCGACCACAGGATTCACCACTTTGCCTATACGCGCATCCGATGCGACTTGGTCATTCCAATGAATTGGCGCAAAGATTTGACCGCGTCGAATTTTACTGCTGACCTGTGCACGTAAAATACATAAGCCCCAGTTAGATTTCACCTCAACCAGTTCACCATCTTTAACACCAAACTTCAGTGCATCTTGCGGGTGTATTTCACAAAATGGTTCGGCGATATGTGTACTCAAATTTGCAGATAAACCCGTACGGCTCATGGTGTGCCATTGATCACGGATACGGCCAGTATTTAAAACCAGCGGATATTCGCCGCAAATCTTGTTCAAAGGGTCAATAGCGGTTGTTGCGACAAACTTAGCTTTGGTATCGGCATGGCTGAATTGGCCTGCTGCAAACAAACGGCCGACTGCATCAGCGCTCTGATCTAACTGCCAAACTGGCCATTGCACGGGCTTTAATTCAGCATAATCTTGTGCAGATAACTTACTTAAACCCTGCAAGTTAAAGTAGCGAAAAGACTCAGTTGTATCACGTTGATCTAAAGGCGCATTTTGATAAGCAGATAATTTTGCATGTTCAATAAATATGTCATAGCTGCTGCTGTAGTCAAAACCTGAAAACCCCATTTTTTTCGCAATTTGCGCTATCGCCCACCAGTCTGCTCTGGCTTCACCCGGCGCATCTAAAAATGCAGTTTGACGTGAAATACGGCGTTCAGAATTGGTAACGGTTCCGTCTTTTTCACCCCAGCCCAATGCAGGTAAAAGCACATCTGCATATATTGCTGTGTCTGTGTCTTTGCAAATATCCGACACCACTACAAACTCGCATTGCTCTAAGGCGCGTTTGACTTGATCTGCATCTGGCAAGCTCACAACAGGATTGGTGGCCATAATCCAAATGGCTTTGATTTTCCCGCTTTCTACAGCCTGAAACAGATCAACTGCTTTTAATCCCGCTTTATTGGCAATAAATGGACTTTGCCAAAACGCTTGTACTAATGCCTGATGCGCCGAGTTATCGACATCTAAGTGCGCTGCCAGCATATTGGCTAAACCGCCAACTTCACGCCCACCCATTGCATTGGGCTGACCTGTCATTGAAAACGGCGCCGCGCCTAATTTGCCAATTTTGCCAGTCAGCAAATGGCAGTTAATAATACTGTTGGCTTTGTCTACACCGCGCGAAGACTGATTAACCCCCATCGAAAATAGCGACATAACTTTGTCAGTTTGCGCAAATTTTTCAAAAAATAGCTGTAATTTTTCTAAAGAAATACCTGTACGCTCAGCAACTGCTGTCATAGAAGCTTCTGTTTTACTTTGCTCCAGCGTTTGCGCCAAACCTTGAGTATGTTTGGTGATAAAATCTACATCACTATGATTATTTTGTACTAAATACTGCAGCAAACCGTTGAACAGTGCGACATCTTGCCCCGGTAAAATTGGCAAATGCAAATCTGCAGCCTCACAGGTACTGGTAAAGCGCGGATCAATGACCACCACGAACAAATCACGTTCTTCTTTGGCTTTCATAATGCGCTGATACAGCACGGGATGGCACCATGCTGTATTGGATCCGACCAGCACCACCATATCTGTATGCTCAAAGTCTTCATAGCTTGCTGGTACAAGGTCTTCACCAAATGCACGCTTATGTGCCGCCACAGCCGATGACATACAAAGCCGTGAATTGGTGTCAATATTTGCAGTACCTAAATAGCCTTTGACAAATTTGTTAACGGCATAGTAATCCTCCGTCAGCAGTTGGCCCGACACATAAAAAGCGATGCTTTCACGTCCGTAAAGATCTATACATTGCTGAAATTTTTCGGCAATCAGTGCTGTTGCTGTGTTCCAATCTGTAGCCTGACGAGTATGAAATGGTGATGTTTGACGCCCAAGCATCGGCTGTAAAACACGTGTTTCTAATCCAATCGTATCGGCTAAGTTACTGCCTTTAATGCACAGCTTGCCATAGTTTGATGGATGGTTCGTATCGCCAGTCACACTGACTTTTTGCCCTAAAGCAGTCTGTTCAACTGTTGCGCTCACGCCGCAGCCGACACCACAATATGGACAGGTGGTTTGCGTTGTTTTAATTTTATTTTCTGTGGAGCTATGCAGTTCCACGATCGGGATGCTATTCACTTCTGCCGGCTCCTTTTTCCAAACTCAATTAATTGAGTGTTACGACCAATTTCAAAAGATGACTAAATTATTTAAATTTAAGTTAAAACTAACTATCGTGTGGTGGCATGGATGCCACCGTTGGGCGGGGTATAGGATGTACCCTTCGCCCAACAAAGGATTTTTGTCACTTTTGATCCTTCAAAAGTGAGGCAACACCTACGCAAATACAAATTTCTTAAAAATGAAATTGCGCGGTCGTGACTATATTCTTTGATTAATAATGAATCACCCTGCTTTCTTTAATGCAAAATCCTTACCAAACAGCAATTTGTTTCGGATACTTGAAATTGGAGTTTGATCTGAAATCAATTCTGCATACCACGCACCGTCTTCTGTATCACCAAACAGCACAGCGCCAATCACTCTATCTTTTTGAATAATAATGCGTTTATAAATTTGACGCTTTTCATCATTCAAAATGATGTCTTCAAAATCATCCTGCGGTTCAAAGTTTCCTGCTGAAAATACGTCACAGCCGCTGACTTTTAACTGCGTCGGAACCATAGGCGCTTTGAAGGTTAAGCTGCCATGTTCGGCCAAATGCGATGCACAAATGAATGCCTGTCCCCAAAGCGGTTCAACTAAACCGAAAGTTTGGCTTCGGTGTTCAATACATTCACCCACCGCATAAATACTCGGATCAAAAGTTTGCATGGTGTCATTCACCATGACACCGCGGCCGCAGCGCAGTCCTGCACTTTGCGCAAGCTCAATATTCGGACGAATACCCACCGCAAAAACCACAAGATCTGCATCTAAAACAGTACCGTCTTGCAAACGCAGCTGCTTCACATGGCCATCTTCACCCATCAACTCTTGGGTATTTGCTGCGGTCATGATTTTTATACCTTTTTGTTCAATCGCATGATTGAGCATTAAGCTGGCTTTTTCATCTAACTGACGGTCCATAATACGATCCATCAAATGCAGTACTGTGACATTCATGCCACGCTGTTTCAGGCCATACGCAGCCTCTAGGCCAAGTAAACCGCCGCCAATCACCACTGCATTTTGCTTAGATTTACAGTAATCCAGCATGCGGTTTACATCATAAATATCACGGAAGCTGAGAACACCTTTTAAGTCAGTTCCCGGTATAGGCGGAATAAATGGCTTAGAACCTGTCGCTAAAATCAGACGGTCATAATCGATGACCAAGCCTTTTTCTGTGTATACCTGCTTGCGCGGACGGTCTATGCGTACCGCCGCATCACCTGCTACAAAACGGATATTTTTGTCTTTATACCAAGCATGTGAATGCAGCATGATATCTTCAATGGTTTTATCACCTGAAAGCACAGGGGAAAGCATAATTCGGTTGTAATTACCCCAAGGTTCTTCACCAATGACCGTAATTTCATAACGCTCTGGCGCCATATCCAGCAGATCTTCTAAGCAACGCATACCTGCTAAGCCATTGCCGACCAAAACAAGTTTCATCAACTCAGACGATGGCGCGTTATTGGTAATATAGGTTTTTTGAGCAGTTGGACTAATCAGCACACGGCCATTTTCAATTTTGCTTGGAAAAACCAGGAGTTTTTGGTCTTTATCTTCTAAGCAGCGTCCAGTAGCAAGGCTGAAATGCTGTTTATAAATGGGTGATGCCACAACACGCTCACCCTGCAAGTCACCAATAATACCGCGGGACATAACATAGGCTTGACTAAACGGATCTTGATTGCTCAGTGCATAAACCCGCTTTTCTTCACCGACACGGAATATCGCAATTTGCTGATTTTCAATCAGTGCGCCCACACCTGTATTTGGCGTAATATCTTCTAATGCACAAACATCAAACCAGTCTAAATCATTCATTTCTTTTAAAATTGTCATATTCTTGATCCTTTTTAAACTTCTTTTAGTTCACCATCTTTCGTTTCCGCTTTAACGAGAAACCGAATAAGGATGTAAATCAAATAAAAGAAGTTTTAAATTCGTTATTCTCTTAAGCTTCAACCACTGGAATGCGTGACGAATCGCGTTCAGCTTCTGTTTTGGGTCTGATTTGACCGCGAACGGATGCAAACTGAATATGCGGATCATTTTGCTGTTCTGCTTTTGCATTCACGAAAGTCACAAAGCGTTTACGTACGTCAGGATCTTCTACAGCAGTACGCCATTCATCTTGATATGTACCCACAACATGGCTCATACGGCGTTCAAGTTCACCCGCTACGCCAAGCGAATCATTCACAACGACATCTTTCAGGTAATCTAAACCGCCTTCCATGTTGTCGCGCCACACAGAAGTACGCTGCAAACGGTCTGCTGTTTGAATGTAGAACATAAAGAAACGGTCAATGTATTTGATCAATGTTTGCGTATCTAAGTCTGATGCCAAAAGCTCTGCGTGACGCGGCTTCATACCGCCGTTGCCGCATACATAAAGGTTCCAGCCTTTTTCAGTCGCAATCACGCCAACATCTTTACTTTGCGCTTCAGCACATTCACGGGTACAGCCTGATACTGCCATTTTCAATTTATGCGGTGAACGCAGGCCTTTGTAGCGGTTTTCTAGGAAAATCGCCAAACCCACAGAGTCGTCTACGCCATAGCGGCACCAAGTACTGCCGACACATGATTTCACTGTACGCAATGATTTACCGTATGCATGGCCAGACTCAAAACCAGCAGCAATCAATTTTTCCCAGATTTCAGGCAGTTGATGCACTTGTGCACCAAACATATCAACACGCTGACCGCCTGTAAGTTTGGTATATAGACCATATTCTTTAGCAATTTGACCCACGGCAATTAATCCGTCCGGAGTAACTTCACCGCCAGCCATACGCGGTACTACTGAATATGAACCATCTTTTTGGATATTGCCGAGGTAGTAGTCATTACTGTCTTGCAAGCCTGCATGGCTTGGTTTAAGTACAAAATCATTCCAGCAAGACGCTAAAATATTGGCAACTGTCGGTTTACAGATATCACAGCCTAAACCATGGCCATGCTGTTGAATCAGGTCATCAAAGGTTTTGATTTCGTTCACACGTACCAAGTGATAGAGCTCTTGGCGTGAATAAGCAAAGTGTTCACATAAATGGTTATTTACAGTTACACCTTGACGCTGAAGCTCCGATTTAAGTACTTGAGTGACTAATGGCGCACAGCCGCCGCAAGCTGTTGCAGCTTTAGTACATTTTTTCAATGCGCCTAAAGAAGTCGATCCGTCAGCAATGGCTGAACAAATATCTGCTTTAGAGACGTTGTTACATGAACAAATCGTTGCGCTGTCTGGCAGCAGATCGACACCGCTTCCGCCCGATTTACCTGCAGATTGTGCATAGCCAGGCATGATTAGGCTTTCTGGGCTTTCAGGAACGTCTAAGCCATTCAGCATCATTTGCAGCAGGTCATTGTATTCTTTAGCACAGCCCACCAATACTGCACCTAGCAGCTTAGTTTTCTCTGCATTCACGACAATTTTTTTATAAACCTGAGCTGCTTCATCTGCATAGAAATAGCTTAAAGAATTTGGTGTCATTGCATGCGCATCGCCTACAGATGCAACATCAACTCCCATCAGTTTCAGCTTGGTGCTCATATCTGCACCAGCGAAAAGCGTGCAGTTTTGTTCCATCACATGCTTTGCTGCAATACGCGCCATGTCATAGCCCGGCGCAACCAGGCCATAAATTTTATTTTGCCAAAGCGCACATTCACCAATGGCATAAATGTCAGGGTTTGAAGTTTGGCAATAGTCATTAATCGCAATTCCGCCACGCTCACCAATGGCTAAACCGCTTTGGCGCGCTAATTCATCGCGTGGGCGGATACCTGCAGAGAATAAGATGATGTCGGTTTCCAGTTCAGAACCATCACCAAACTTCATTACATGCTTCGTATTTGCACCGTCTTCAATGCAAGATGTTGCTTTTTGCGTATGGACTTTAACACCTAGATTTTCAATTTTTGAGCGTAAAACTTTACCGCCTAGATCATCAATCTGAACTGCCATTAAGCGTGGTGCAAATTCAACAACATGGGTTTCTAAGTTTAAATCACGCAGCGCTTTTGCTGCTTCTAAACCCAATAAGCCACCGCCGATCACCACGCCCGTTTTAGCATTTAGGCTTGCGGCACGGATGGCATCCAAGTCTTCAATGGTACGGTACACAAAGCAGTTTTCACGTTCATTGCCTGGAATTGGTGGCACAAAAGCGTATGAACCTGTTGCGAGCACTAGCTTGTCAAAAGAAAGAATATCACCGTGATTGGTTGTGACCGTTTTATTGCGCTGATCAATTTCAACCGCTTTGGTGCTAAGGCGTAAATCTATACCGTATGCATCGGCAAAGTCGCTGCGGCATAGGGTTAAATCTTTAGCCGATTTACCGCTGAAATATTCAGTTAAATGCACACGGTCATAGGCTAAACGCGGCTCTTCAGCCAAAATGGTTAATTCAACATCATCACCTGCGTGTTCCAGTACAGATTCGATAAATTTATGGCCAACCATGCCATGTCCAATCATGATGATTTTCATATTCTTTCTCCGCAAGATTTTTTTATTTGCCCCTAAATCGCGATGTTTAGAGGCAACTTTTCAGTATTAGTTTTGAGCTTCAGCTAAATTTCGTTCATTTACAGCTTGTTCAAATAGGCGCTGTTCTTTTTCTTTATGCTCTACAGAGAAGCGGATCATCAGCACACAGCTTGCAGCGATAACCACTAGACCGCCCAACACCATAAGCGTGGTTTGAATATCCAGCATGCCTTTAAGCAAGAAGCCTGCAGCCACTGCACCTACGTTACCGCCTGCACCGATAATGCCTGCAACACCGCCTAAAGCATCACGGTCAATGAATGGCACCAGCGCATAGGTAGCACCGCAAGCCATATGTGTGAAGAGCGCAAAGACTGTCATTGCAAGGATTGCAAGCACTGCAGTATTCATTTGTGAGAAGACAATCAGGAATAAGCCTTCTAGCAGAATCATGGCAAATAACACTTTGGTACGGCCATCTAAGCCTTTTTTAGTCGCTACTTTGTCCGAAACAATGCCGCCAAGCGCACGAGCAAACAATGCAAGCAAACCAAAGATACCTGCTGCCATACCCGCCTCTTTTAATCCAAAGCTGAAATGGTCGACGTAGTACATTGCTACAATGTTGTGAATAAAGATTTCAATACCGAAACAAGCTGCGTAAGCGCCAAATAGAATCCATACACGGTAATTGCGTGCTGCATGCATTAGAATTGCCAAGCCGCCTTTTTTGTCACTGCCAACACTGATGCCTTGTTCGCGAAGTTCTTTAAAGTTGCCTTGCGGACAGTCTTGTGTGAACTTCCAGTAAAGCGCACCAACAATCAGCATCATCACACCGGGTACAATCAGCGCAATACGCCAGCCCATCGCTTGCTCTACACCAAACATAACGAGTGCGCCAAGCAGTAAAGGCATAAGGGCTTGAGTTGCACCGCCGCCTGCATTGCCCCAACCTGCTGTTGCAGCATTGGCTGTACCCACAACATTAGGCGCAAACATAATGCTTGTATGGTATTGAGTGATGACGAAGCTTGCGCCAATCGCGCCGATCAGCAAGCGGAAGAAAAGAAAGGATTCATAGCTGCTCGCAGAAGCGACACCAAAGACTGGAATACTGCCGATGATTAATAAAGCTGTATAGGTTTTACGCGGGCCATATTTATCACATAAAGGACCAACGATCAGACGGACTAAAATCGTGATCGCAACAGCGGCAATATTAATATTGGCAATTTGATCTTTCGTGAGGTGAAATTCGCCAGCAATCACTGGCATCAACGGTGCACAGGCAAACCATGCAAAGAAGCAAACAAAGAATGCGAGCCAACTCATGTGGAAGGCCCGCATTGCTGCTGAAGAAAAATTAAATAGACTTATTTTTGTGGCTTTTTTGGCATTTAAATTTGAAGACATAACCTTCTCCTGACTGAACTGAACGCATGAATTACTCGGTTATGTCGCTAACACATAACAGAGTCGATCAGAACGGACGTCGTTGGCCGTCTAACAAATTTTTAGAGTCTTCTTTGACTCAATAAGTATTAAGCACGATACGTGCCAAGTTTTTATTTCAATCGTAAATTTCATCTCTATATTTAAGCATTGAGCGCCGATCTATCCGAAAATAAGCGAATTAAGGTAAATAGATAGTCAATATGCCTATAGAGATGCGGCTGAATGTTCAAACGTGGTTCAGCCCTGCACAAGATCAGTGCACGGAAATGGTTCAATTTTAAAATGTGCATATAACCAAGCTAAAATTTAGAAGCAGATTTATATTTTGTATTGTCTTAAAATTTGGCATTTAAATTGCTTAGAAAACTCAATACGTATTTGTTTGGCTCTGTCTGAGCGTTTGCATGCCAAAACTAAAAATAGCCCTAATTGATGATGATCAAGAACGCGCTGAATTTATTCAAGCCTCATTAATTCAACATGACTTTGATGTGGTCGCCAGTTTCATGATTGATCATTTAAATATGTCATATCTGCAAAATATTCAGGCAGATGTGATTTTATTGGATATGGATCATCCACATCGCGATGTCATTGAAAGCTGTGTCAGCCAATTTGACTTACCGACTGTTCTGTTCACTAAAAATTCGAGTCTTGAAATCATCCGAAGCGCGATTGATGCGGGTGTCACGGCATATATTGTCGATGGTATTGACCCTGCACGTTTGAATAGCATTTTAGAAATTTCGATTGAACAATATAAAAAGCATAAAAAACTGCTGAATGATTTGGCTGAAACCAAGTGCAAATTGGCCGATCGAAAAGATATTGAAAAAGCCAAAGTGCTTTTAATACAAATGCATGGTTTAACCGAAGATCAAGCATTTAATTTGCTGAGAAAAAATGCCATGAGTCACCGTATGACGATGGGTGAAATGGCGCGCCGACTGCTTGATGCGCAAGCGCTGTTACAGTCTCAATTTAAGGAATAAACCATGCAAAAGCTTGAAAAAACTGATATTCAATTGGGCTATATTCCTTTACTTGACTGTGTTGCTTTGCTCTGGGCAGAACATCAAGGGTATTTTAAGGAACAAGGGTTGAATGTCTCACTGACTCAAGAACCATCTTGGGCAAGTTTACGCGACCGTCTGGCTTTTGGTTTTTTAGATGCAGCACACTGTTTATCGGCCATGCTGCCTGCGTCTGTGACGGGCAAAGACCATCTCGGCATCCCCTTACAAACCTCACTAACGCTCAGTACCAATTGCGCTTATATTAGTCTGAGTCAAAAGCTCTACTATGAATTAAAGATCCATGCATTAGATCTACCAATTAATTCAGCAGAGAAAATCGTATCTGCGATAAAGCAGAATCAAAAGATTCAGTTGGCGCATGTTTTTCAGCATTCGATTCATCATTATATTTTAAGAGAATGGTTGGCACTTGCCGACACAGAACTCGCTCAAACGCAGACCTTTTCAACTCTACCACCGCCTTATATGGTGGAAGCAATATCAACGCAACGAATTGATGGATTCTGTGTCGGAGAGCCGTGGAATACGCAATCTGAAATACAAGGCTATAGTCGTATCATCGTCAATAGCCAAGATATTATTGAGCCTATACCAGATAAGGTTTTGGCTTTTACTCATGATTGGGCAGAAAAACATCCCAATACCTTAAAGGCGATCAATCTTGCCATCCAAAAAGCACAAAACGATCTACTTCAACAAACACATTTCTCAGAAATATTTTCTTTGTTAAAGCAATATCACATCATCCGTTTTGATTGTTCTGAGCAGATTCACGTCGAGGCTTTTCATCGGATCAAAAGCATCATTCAAAATTTTGGCAAGACCCAAGCGCCACAAACTTCAGACTTTGAATGGATGATTCAAAAAATGCAGCAATACGATCAATTAAATATTGAAGATGAAAAGGTTTTTGAAATAGCACAATCTTGTATTTATCAGGATGCTTTGGGCTAAATTTGTTGATGTTCCATAAGACTCTATCATTGAACAGCGGATCTTATGCAGCATTGATCATGAAACCTTAATTTAGTTATGCATCTGCATCGATAGCGCGTAAGTCGATATTTTCTTCAACGAAGACTTCACGAATGCAATCCAGTATCTTTGGAATGTAATTACTATGATCCATATTGCGTACCGACAAAGAGATTGGACTATAGGCTTCCAAATCTAAGATTGGGATGTACATCAAATTTTTCATGCCAATATCACTGGCACTTTCAGGAATCAAGGAAATGCCCTCTCCCGACGCCACTAAGCCCAAAGCCATATGAATTTCACGCACTTCGGTTAAAAGTTTAGGTACAAGTCCTAATTCGGTAAATATCGATTGAATGAGCGTGGAAAAATTCGGTTTCGGTGTCGTTGGATAGGCAAAAATGGGTTCATCTAAAATTTGAGAAAGATAAATGCCTTTGTCTTTAAATTCAGCCAAATGATGATTTTTATGAATAGCTAAACGTAGCGCTTCTTTTCTTAATAAAATACGTTTAATGGACGGATCAGTTAATCGAAGTCGTCCAAAACCAATATCAATTCGACCGGTTTTTAAGGCTTCAATCTGGTCGCGTGTGCCACATTCTATGAGTTCAACATGAATATCTGGGTTACGTTGTCGAAATAAATAAATAATTTGCGGCAATAATGCGTATAAAAGCGAACTGACATAACCAATGCGGACAGTTTTATCGACGGCATTAATTCGCTGTGCCATGGTTGTGGCCTGGGCGGTATGCGTCAATATTTGCACAGCATGCTCATAAAAAAACATACCTGCTTCTGTGGTTTTCACGGGTCTAGAACCACGCTCAAACAACGTAATCCCCAGCTCTTCTTCAAGTTTTTGAATTTGGCGGCTCAAAGGTGGCTGAGCAATACATAATTTTTCTGCTGCCTTGGTAATACTTTGCTCTTCAACCACGGTGACAAAGTAACGTAAGTGCCTTAATTCCATTTATATACCTTTTAAGTATCTAAAAATACCAAAATCGCTCTAGTTAAAGATATTACATTAAATTAGGGTATATAAATAGTTGGATAGATAAGAAATACGCAAGATGTATAAGTCGATTGAAACCCTGCTCGTGGAAATCCCAACAATCCGTCCGCACAAGATGGCTGTTGCAACCATGCAAACGCAAACCCTTGTTTTGATTAAAATCACCACCGAAGATGGTTATATCGGTTGGGGTGAAGCGACGACGATTGGCGGTCTAGGCTATGGTGAAGAAAGCCCTGAAAGCATTCGTACCAATATTGAAACTTATTTTAGTCCTTTACTGAAAACCCTCACTGGTTTGAATGTTGCTCAAACCATGCAAGCCATTAAACGTAATATTAACGGCAATCGCTTTGCTAAATGTGCCATTCAAACGGCGCTACTCGATATTTTGGCGCAGCGTTTAAATCTGCCTTTAAGCGAAGTATTGGGCGGGCGCTTACGTGACAGCTTACCTGTTCTTTGGGTACTTGCGTCTGGCAATACAGAAAAAGACATTGCCGAAGCACAAAAAATGATTGCGGCAAAACGACATAATATTTTCAAACTTAAAATCGGTTCACGCCCCGTTGAAGCTGATGTTGAGCATGTATTAGCCATAAAAAAAGCGTTAGGTTCGGACATTTCTATTCGTGTGGATGTCAACCGTGCATGGTCTGAACTAGATGCCATTAAAGGCATTCAATTGTTACAAGATGGTGGTGTTGATCTGATTGAGCAGCCTTGTGCGATCGATAACATTGACGCGATGCGCCGTTTAACTCGTCGTTTTGATATTGCCATTATGGCAGATGAATCACTGATGGGGCCGCAAACGGCATATCAACTTGCGCGGCAGAATTCTGCCTCTGTTTTTGCAGTCAAAGTTGCACAGTCTGGCGGTTTAATCGAAGGCTGTGAGGTTTCTAAAATCGCCAAACTTGCGGGTATCGATTTATATGGTGGAACCATGCTTGAAGGCCCTGTGGGCACTATTGCATCGGCACATGCATTTTCTACATTTGACAATTTAGCTTATGGCACAGAGCTTTTTGGTCCATTGCTGCTAACTGAAGAAATTTTAAAAACCCCACTTCAATATCAAGATTTCGAACTCAAGATTCCGACCACAGCGGGTTTAGGGATTGAAATTGATGAAAACAAAATTGATGACTTACGTCGCAAATAACATTTAGCTAGGAGTGAGAAATGCTTTTCCAAGTACGCATGGATGTCAATATTCCATTAGATATGCCAGTCGAAAAAGCCAATGAAATTAAAGCTGTAGAAAAGGCTTATTCACAAGATCTACAACGTCAAGGCAAATGGCGTCATATCTGGCGCATTACTGGTCAATATTCAAATATCAGTATTTTTGATGTTGAAAGCAATGAAGAGCTACACAACATTTTACAAGGATTGCCCCTTTACCCGTATATGAATATTGAAGTCATGGCTTTAAATCGTCATCCCTCTTCTATTCGTAGTGATGACAGCTGATGTGATTGGATTCCAATTGTGTAACACATGATTGAAATCCATTTATCTGCTTTTTAAGTTAGTAAACATTTGAAATAAAAGATTATCTGCCTTGTATAGCTGAAGTGGTTAGTCAGGTAAATAGTTTTATCGTTCTTGATGAAGGATCGTAGCATGATTGATAAAAGTACCGCTTCCTTAACAGAAGCACTGTCTCAAATTAAGGATGGATCAACCATTATGATCGGCGGCTTCGGTACGGCTGGTCAGCCTGCTGAACTGATTGATGGACTGATAGAACTTGGGATCAAAGACCTAATCATCGTCAATAACAATGCAGGTAATGGTGACTATGGACTGGCTAAATTACTCAAAGCTGGTGCTGTCCGTAAAATGATCTGTTCTTTCCCTCGCCAATCGGACTCTTGGGTGTTCGATGAATTATACCGTGCAGGAAAGATAGAACTTGAGCTTGTACCACAAGGTAACTTGGCTTGCCGTATTCAAGCGGCAGGTATGGGTCTGGGTCCAATTTATACACCAACAGGTTTCGGTACATTGTTGGCAGAAGGCAAACCTACCCTCAATTATGAAGGTAAAGATTTTGTTCTCGAAAATCCAATTAAGGCCGATTTTGCTTTAATCAAAGCACATCAGGGCGACCGCTGGGGGAACTTGGTTTACAACAAATCAGCGCGTAACTTTGGCCCCATTATGGCCATGGCGGCAGATGTGACAATTGCACAAGTTTCTGAAGTTGTTGAACTTGGTGCATTGGACCCAGAGCACATTATTACCCCTGGCATTTTTGTACAACATGTTGTGGCTGTTCAACCTGCACAGCTTGAGCAATCTGCATAAATCACGTGAGGAAAGAACCATGAGCTATACCAAATTAACCCGTGATCAAATTGCAGAACGTGTTGCACAAGATATTCCAGATGGCGCTTATGTCAATTTAGGCATTGGCTTACCCACCAAAATTTCAAATTATTTACCAACGGACAAAGATGTTTTTCTACATTCAGAAAATGGCCTTTTGGCTTTTGGTCCTCCTCCGGCTAAAGGCGAAGAAGACCCTGAATTAATTAATGCAGGAAAAGAGTTTGTCACTATGCAGACGGGTGGCTGCTTTTTTCACCATGGAGACTCTTTTGCCATGATGCGTGGCGGTCATTTAGATATTGCAGTACTAGGCGCTTTTCAGATTGCCCAAAATGGTGACTTAGCAAATTGGCATACTGGCGCGCCTGATGCGATTCCTGCTGTAGGTGGCGCAATGGATTTGGCTGTTGGGGCGAAAAAAGTCTTTATTACTACAGACCATGTGACCAAAAAAGGTGAACCGAAAATTGTCGCTGAATTGTCATACCCTGCGACAGGCCTGCAATGTGTCGATCGTATTTACACAGATCTGTGCGTCATTGATGTGACGGTTGAAGGTTTGAAAGTGATTGAAAAAGTCGAGGGCTTGAGCTTTGACGAATTACAGTCAATGACCGGTGCAAAGCTGATAGATACGACAGCATAAAGCAAAAAGTCCCTCCTTGATTAAAGGAGGGATTTAGGGAGGATTAATTTAAAAAATTAACTTCCTGTAAATCCCTCCCAACCTCCCGTTAAAAGGGAGGAGCTGAGTTTTTTAGGATTTATAAAATGAAAAATGCCTATATTATTGATGCAATCCGTACCCCTTTCGGTCGCTATGCGGGCGGTTTAGCAGCAGTACGTACCGATGACCTAGGTGCCTTACCTATCAAGGCACTGATGCAGCGAAATCCAAGTATTGCTTGGGAGTCTGTTGATGACGTGATTTACGGCTGTGCGAACCAAGCCGGTGAAGATAACCGTAATGTTGCACGAATGTCGTCGCTACTCGCAGGTGTACCTTTTCAAGTTCCTGCTACAACTGTGAACCGACTTTGTGGTTCATCACTTGATGCAATTGCGATGGCAGCCCGTGCAATTAAAGCAAATGAAGCAGACTTAATTATTGCTGGCGGTGTTGAAAGTATGTCCCGTGCGCCCTTTGTTATGGGTAAATCGGAAAGTGCTTATGGACGCAGCCAAAAGATTGAAGACACCACCATGGGCTGGCGTTTTATCAATCCAATACTCAAACAAATGTATGGCGTGGAAACCATGCCTCAAACCGCTGAAAATGTGGCAGAACAATTCAATATTAACCGTGCTGATCAAGATGCTTTTGCCTTAGAAAGTCAGCGCCGTACAGCCGCTGCACAGGCCAATGGTTTTTTTGAGAAAGAAATCATCCCTGTCGTCATTCCACAGCGTAAAGGCGACCCACTGATAGTCGATACAGATGAGCATCCACGTGCATCGACGACAGCAGAAGGCTTAGCAAAACTCAAACCTGTGGTGAAAGCAGATGGGACGGTAACTGCGGGCAATGCTTCAGGGATCAATGATGGTGCAGCTGCACTACTGATTGCTTCAGATAATGCTGTTAACAAATTTAAGTTAAAGCCACGGGCCAAAATTATTGCGGCAACGGTGGTGGGTGTTGAACCCAAAATCATGGGCTTTGGTCCTGCGCCTGCCATCAAAAAGCTATTAGCTCAAACAGGTCTAAGCCTTGAACAAATGGATGTGATCGAGCTGAATGAAGCTTTTGCGGCTCAAGCCTTAGCGGTTACCCGTGAACTAGGTTTAGAAGATGGCGCTAAACATGTCAATCCAAACGGTGGCGCTATTGCTTTGGGGCATCCTTTAGGTGCATCTGGAGCCCGTTTAGTGACGACTGCGTTAAATCAACTTGAGGCAATTTCAGGTCAATATGCCCTCTGTTCGATGTGCATTGGTGTCGGTCAAGGCATCGCTTTGATTATTGAACGTGTTTAATCCTCAATAAAAGTCCTCCTTCTCATAGGGGGATTTAGGGGGGATTTTTAAAATTAAGGATTCAAAACATGCCTACATTCATATCCAATGATGCAACGATTAATTACGCAACTTTTGGTGATACCAACAAACCTACGATTGTGTTTTCTAATTCTTTAGGCACAAAGTTCAACATGTGGCAGCCTCAGATAGAGGCGCTGCAGCAGGATTATTTTGTCATTTGTTATGATACACGTGGTCATGGTGCATCTTCTGCCCCTCAAGGGCCTTATAGCCTTGATCAATTGGGTACAGATGTCATCCATTTATTGGATCATTTAAATATTCAACAGGCCTCATTTTGTGGAATATCGATGGGTGGTTTAACAGGTCAATGGCTTGCAATACATCATCCTGAACGCTTTAACCATGTCATTGTATGCAATACCGCTGCAAAAATTGGGCAAGAATCAGCTTGGAATGAACGTGCGCAATTAGTCCGTCAACAAGGTCTGGAACCAATTGCAGAAACGGCAGCATCACGATGGTTTACAGAACCCTTTATCCAAAGTAACACAGCAACTGTACAATCTTTGAGTAACGACCTCGGAGCTGGCAGCCCAGAAGGTTATGCAAGTTGTTGTGAAGCTTTGGCTAAAGCGGATTTGCGCAATGAAATCTCGTCTATTCGCATACCGGTATTGATTATTGCAGGTCAACAAGACCCTGTAACTACAGTTGTAGATGGTCAATTCATGCAAGAACGCATCGCAAATAGCCAATTATTTGAAATTAATGCATCGCATATTTCAAACATTGAACAGCCTGATGCATTTAATCAGGCTTTGCAGAATTTTATACAGCAATAATAAGCAGCTGAACAAATTCAATGTAATGTTATTAAAATAGAGCCTTGCCATTGTGCAGGGCTTTATTTCGTTTGAAGGCTTTGATTTAATGTCCGTTCTTAAAATAAATGGACAATTAGAAGAATGATTCATCTATATAAAAAACGGATCAATATTGCTTTCTAGTTTAATCATTGGCTTTAGTTCTACGATTTCTAATGCAGATGTTACAACTCAGCGTATTAAGGATATAAAGACTTATACTCTCGCCAATGGAGGTGGTATCGAGATCTTTCTGTGCAATTACTAGATATCAAAAATTGGTATATAAATGATTATTGCGTGCAGCATTGCGGAAATTGGGTTGTGTATAATCCAGAATTTGAAAGTTATAGCTTAAAGAAAAAATATCAAGGCACAAAAGTATGGACATCTCTTTCATACGAAAAAAAAAGACCGTATTGCAGGCCCAAGCTTTGGTTAAAAATTATACTTCATCAAGAAGGTTAATATTAAAAATATTCCATAGATGAATATCCAAATTGAAAAAAGACCGAAGTATTGGAGTCCTTCGGTCTAAACTTTTAACTTCACTCATTCCTCATAGGTGTTTACGACCAGATATTGACGAATAGTTTGAAGAATAATCTCTGGGAATTTTAAGCTGCAGGATGATTGAGTTGATCAATGATGCCTTGTGCAGCCAATTCATTTAATTCAGCTTCAGTTTTAAATTGGGACAAAATTTCGATTGTGTGCTGCCCTAACTGTGGTGGTGCATGACGGTATTCTACAGGCGTATCAGATAATTTCATCGGTGATCCAATCACTTTAAAATCATGATTTAAAGCATGTGGAATATTCACAACCATTTGACGATGTTGAATTTGCGGTTCATTTAATGCATCTTCTACAGAGTTGATTACACCCACTGGCACTTTTACCGCATGAATCGCATCGACCCAAACTTGAGCATCTTGAGTCAGAAAATAAGCACTCAATAATGGAATTAATTCTTCACGGTGCTTCACTCGATCTTGATTACGTAAATAGTTCGGCTGATCTAGCAGTTCTTTATAGCCAATCGCAATACACAAATCTTTAAATTGTTTGTCGTTACCACAGGCAATAATAAATTCTTTATCTTTGGCTTTAAAAGTTTGATACGGCACAATATTCGGGTGATTATTTCCCATACGCTTGGGTGCTTTACCTGAGGTCAAATAGTTCATACCTTGATTGGCTAAAGCTGCCACCTGTACATCGAGTAATGACATATCGATATATTGACCGCGTCCAGTATGCTGTCGCGCCAACAATGCCGCCTGAATGGCAATCGTTGAGTACAGTCCGGTCTGAATATCGACCACAGCGACCCCCACCTTTTGTGCTCCGCCACCGATTACATCATCAGATTCACCAGTAATACTCATCAGACCTGACATGCCTTGAATAATAAAGTCATAGCCCGGTTCTTCCGCACGTGGACCATCCTGACCAAAACCTGTAATTGAGCAATATACGATATTGGGATTTAGTGCACTGAGCGATGCATAATCCAAACCATATTTTGCAAGTGAACCTGCTTTGTAGTTTTCAATCACGACATCTGCAGTTTGGGCAATTTCACGGACTAGGGTTTGCCCTTCTTCACTAGCAATATCAATGGCTACAGAATATTTATTGCGGTTCGCACATTGGTAATAGCCTGATTCTTTCGTCGCTTGACCTTGCTGATTTGGCATCCAAGGTGGTCCCCACATACGGGTATCATCCCCGACTTTAGGACGCTCAATTTTGATTACCTCTGCACCTAAATCAGCCAATATTTGACCGCACCAAGGACCTGCCAAAACACGGCTTAAGTCCAATACACGAATTCCTTTTAATGCACCCATAGTTCACTCCAGATGTGCCATAGTATTGAGCTATGGCACAGATCTTTTAATTATTTTACTGTTGCAGTTTTTGCAGACGCTTTTTGCTCTGCATCAGCTACATGTATATCTAAACTGGCCAGTTTTTCTTTTTCCGCATCTGAAGAAAGTGATGCTTGCTGGGGATCATATTGACGTTCACGAATGAACAAGCCCGGAATAACACCTGCAATAAAGTACGCAGTACCCATTACAATAAAGGCCATGGTGAACGATCCGCCAGCAGCAATCATACCAATGGTTGCTGGTGCTATGGCTGCGCCCAAACGTCCCATATTGTAAGCACCGCCAATAGCCGTACCACGTACATCCGTAGAGAAACTTTCTGCCATATACGTTGCATTTACACCGTATGGAATACCGTATAAGAAACCGAAAGTTACGAGTAAATAGGCGATGTTGGTTGGTGTGTTATAGAAAATGATGATCGGTAAGAATGCTGCCGTAGCTACCGTACCAAACACAAAGGTAATACGACGTCCGAACTTGTCAGCGGCATAGCCTGCTAAAATTTTACCCAGAATCATGGCGGTATATGCGCCTACCATATAGCCTGTCATGGCTTTAAAGTTCATGCTGAGTTCGGTTTCTAGATACGTTGGCATCCAGTTGTTAACACCGTAATAACCGAATTGTAGAAATGCAGCGGTCGACATCCAAAAGAAGAACATTTTGCGATGATTGGTATGTCCAAAAATACGTTTATAAATGCTTTCAGAAGGTGCATTTTGATTGACTGCAGCTTGCTGCTGTACAGGTTCAAGTTTTAATTCACGGCGTTTTAGCTGCTCAATTTTTGCTTCCTGCCAAGATTTTGGTTCAGGAACAAAACGCATAAAGATAAGGGCAAAAGCAGCAGGAATAATCGTGACATAAAATAGCATGCGCCAGCCGTGATCTGGAATAATGGCACCCGCCATCAGCGTTGCAACGATATACCCCACGGTTTGACCCGTTTGCAAAGTCCCAAGTACCGTTGTGCGGTATTTGGTTGGTACATATTCTGCCATGAGCGTATTACACGCCATATAAAGTGAACCCAAACCAAAAGCGCCAATAAAACGTAAAATTAAAAATTGTTCATAGCTTTGGGTAAAGCCTAAAATACAGGTCATGATTGAGAAAAATACTACTGACCAAGCAATAGTTTTCACACGACCAAATTTATCGCACGCCCATCCACCAGAAATACCACCTAGCGCCATCCCTGCTAAAGAAGAGCTACCAAGCATTCCTGCTTGAAATGTACTTAAACCAAACTCAGCCTTTAAACTGGTGAGGCTGAATGACAGCAACATAATGTCTACACCATCAATCACCAATGAAATAAAGGCAAAAATAAAGGCCATTTTCCAAGTGTTGCTGGTAATACGATGCATCGTGCCCACGTTAGAAGGCAATTTGAGCGTTCCTGCTCCGTTTTGCATTTCGTTATTCATTTCCTTGTTCCTCATTTTCCCAAATGAGTCATCGGCATTCCTATGTCTGCACATTTGCCTTTTTTATTCTTTTTATTTCATCACTGCTCAGGCTATTGCACAGAGTTACAAGAGTGTTTCACGATGAATCCTTTATTGATTAAGTTTATTTTTGCATAAAAAGTCTCTAAGGCACTCTATGTAGAGCACCTTATTAATATTGAATTCAATTAGTTACCAAAAGCCGCGATGCCTGTTTGCGCACGACCTAGAATCAGTGCATGTACATCATGTGTGCCTTCATAAGTGTTGACGACTTCGAGGTTGACCAAATGGCGGGCAACACCAAACTCATCAGAAATGCCATTTCCACCCATCATGTCACGCGCTACACGGGCAATATCTAAAGCCTTGCCACAGTTATTACGTTTAATCAGTGATGTGCCTTCTACAGCAGCTAAACCTTCGTCTTTCATACGTCCAAAGCGAAGCGCAACTTGTAGACCCAAGGCAATCTCAGTTTGCATATCCGCCAGTTTCTTTTGAATCAGCTGATTCGCAGCTAAAGGTCGGCCAAACTGTTTACGGTCCATGGTGTATTGATGTGCTGTATGCCAGCAGAACTCAGCAGCACCCATTGCGCCCCAAGCGATACCATAACGTGCACTGTTTAGACAGGTAAATGGACCTTTTAAACCACGTACTTCTGGAAAAGCGTTCTCTTCAGGGACAAAGACATTGTCCATGACAATTTCACCAGTAATCGAGGCGCGTAAGCCAACTTTACCGTGAATCGCTGGTGCTGATAGCCCTTCCCAGCCTTTTTCCAAAATAAAACCACGAATGTCACCCACATTGCCTTCAGCCGAAACCTCTTTCGCCCAAACTACAAAAACATCGGCAATTGGGCTGTTGGTAATCCACATTTTTGCGCCCGTTAGACGGTAACCACCATCCACTTTTTTTGCACGAGTAATCATGCTACCCGGGTCAGAGCCATGATCAGGCTCAGTCAGGCCGAAACAGCCAATGTACTCGCCTGTTGCCAACTTTGGCAGGTATTTCTGTTTTTGCTCTTCAGAGCCAAATTCATTAATTGGCACCATCACCAAAGAACTTTGCACGCTGGCCATAGAGCGGTAGCCAGAATCTACATATTCAATTTCACGTGCAACTAATCCATAGCTAACATAGTTTAGACCTGCGCCGCCGTATTGCACTGGAATCGTTGGGCCAAGTAAGCCAAGTTCGCCCATTTCTCGGAAAATAGATGCATCGGTTTTTTCATGGCGAAATTGTTCGAGTACACGTGGCTGTAAACGCTCTTGGCAGTAAGCATGTGCAGTATCACGGATCATGCGTTCTTCTTCAGTTAATTGCTGTTCCAAAAGAAACGGGTCTTGCCAGTTAAATTGTACTTTTGCTTTTTTTACATTGACCATTTGATTCATCGCATCCTCTGCTTTTTCAAGTTTTCGTTGTTTTATTCGATGCTATGTGTGAAAAGTGATTCATTCAAACGATTAATTTGCATGTAGATATGCGCCTTTCGCATACCTAAGCTTGGCTCACAGCGTGTTAAGCACTTTAGCCACCGATTTGAACTGCGGATTGCTTTATTTATAGACTATAGTGGTATATGAAAATCATTCTTATATGCCATTTTGTGATACCTATCGATAAAAAGGACTTTATCTATGCGGCGCAATATTCCGTCATTGCAAAGCTTAATCTGCTTTGAATCTGCTGCGAAACACGCAAGTTATACGCATGCTTCTCAAGAGTTATTTATTACGCAAAGTGCCGTGTCGCGCCAAATTCAACAGCTTGAAGAATATTTAGGGGTCATGCTATTTAGCCGTACACGTCACGGTGTAGACCTCACAGAAGCTGGCAAGCAATATGCAAAAAGTATTAAACCATTTTTGCAAGGCATCGAAAAAAGCACTTCAGATATCATGACGCACAAAGGATTGGGCGGTACTTTAAAGCTTGGTGTTGTGCCAACCTTTGCCACACGTTGGCTGTTGCCAAAATTACATAAATTAAATGCGCAGCATCCTGAAATTACCGTGCATTTAGAAACCAGTACCAAACCTTTTTTGTTTAATGAAAATGTCTTTGACGCGGCGATTTTTGCAGGAACTCAGCAGCAAATTGAGCATTGGCCGGGCATTCAAGCGCATTATTTAATGGATGAAGAAGTGGTTCCCGTTTGTTCCCCCAAATTGATTAAAAGCAACTTTCCCCATGCGGAAATGACCGGTGATCACAGTTTTAATTTAAGCGATGAAGAATTGCTTCAATTGCCCTTATTACAGCAAACCACCCGTCCAAGTATTTGGCAAGAATGGTTTCAAGCCCATCAGCTTCAGCATCCCAAACCATTTGATGGTCAGCGACATGAATTATTTTCCATGCTTTCTGTGGCAGCCAGTCATGGCATGGGTATGGCACTTATTCCACAAATGCTGATTGAAGCTGAACTGAGAAAAAAAGAATTGGTGATTGCATCAAATAAAAAACTGCACGGTAGCCGAAAATATTATTTAGTCCACTCGAGCCAAGACAGCTCACCACAAATACAAAAATTTGTCGATTGGGTGCTACAAGAATTGCATCAACTAAGTTGAAGTAATCGCTATATTTTGAGTACAGTAAATTCGCTGAATCATCCATTCAATACATGCAACCGTACGCATTGGACTCATCAATTAAAATATAAGGCTAAATATCTATGCAAAAAATTGTGGTGTTTTCAGGTGCTGGCATGAGCGCAGAAAGCGGCATCAATACCTTCCGTGACAGTGATGGTCTTTGGGAACAGCATCGTATTGAAGATGTGGCCACACCTGAAGCTTGGGCACGCGATCCCGCTTTAGTACAGCGTTTTTATAATGAACGCCGTAAACATATTTTAGCCGCAGAGCCAAATGCAGCGCATAAATTAATTGCTGAACTCGATGATTTTTTTGATGTACAAGTCATTACTCAAAATATTGATGATCTACATGAACGTGCAGGCAGTCAAAATGTACTACATCTGCATGGAAATATTCGTTACGCAAAAAGCTCTGGCCCTCAGGCGCAATATACGCAGGAATTGTTTCCCATTGAAGGTGCAGATTTAAACTTAGACACCGACAAATGCCCTGAGGGATATCCTTTACGGCCACATGTGGTCTGGTTTGGCGAAGCAGTTCCTGCCTATGAAGATGCCAGTGTGAGTGTGCAAACGGCAGATATTTTTATTGTGATTGGCACGAGTCTGGCTGTCTATCCTGTGGCTAGATTGATTCACGAAATCCCTGCCAACTGCCGTGCATTTTATATCGATCCGAAAGCAGATTATCAACGTGTACCTGAGCAATATCAATTGATTAAAGCAGGCGCCAGTGAAGGCATGAAAATGCTTTTTCAGCAATTGATTGCGCCATAAAAGCACATTTTAGCATCAGTATTGATCAAAAAAACTAGGGTGTGTTGACATTTACAGCCGATAAATTGAGCTAAAGAGGCAACCATATAAATATACAAGCTAAAGCAACAGTGCTTTGATAGTTACGTTTTAGCTTATCGTATCTTGTGGCAATTCCTCTAAATTGTTTTAATCTACAAAATGCATTTTCAACTAAATGTCTGATTTTATACATATACCAGTCCATATCATCATTGCTA
>NZ_VOYE01000015.1:0-97859 GCF_013420765.1 Acinetobacter sp. YH01009
TCCTCTACAAATGAACCTGTTTTTAACGTGTATTTGCTTAAACCGTAGCTATCCCAAAGCTTAAATTGGTGTTTTCCATACTGGACATATCCATTGGCATATTTGATAGCCACCTTTTTAAAGGGAATCCATCCCAAAGAGCGCCTTGCTGATTTTTTATTGCTGACACGCCATTTCAGCTTTGCCTTTTTAAATTGCTTTCTTCGGGTGACTAATTCTTCAGTTACAGCCTGAATGGTTTGACTATGTAAATTACATTCTTTGGATGTGCCTTTCGTATATTTGGCAATATCAAAAGCAGAGAGAAATTCACCTTTCCGCTTCAAATACCTAAACCCTAAATCATTGACATAATTCCAGACGAAGTTCACTTCTGATGCTAGTTGGTCTAACACCTTGCAATGTTTGTCTTTTATACGTAATTTAAGGGTTTTCATGTACATATATTAACAATCAAAACTCAAGGAAAATAGTCCTTAGTTAAATCAAACGACACTTCATGTCGTGTCGCTTATATCTCTGACCTGAAGGACTGAGTTTTACGCTCCATTTGATAAAACAGCTGTGCCATCACGGCATTCTGTCTTGAAACAAAATTTTTCCGCTCATTAATCTGTAAACTGGCCTGCTCTCGTATAGCATCATATTCTGCTGTTGTGAGTTTTCGCTGATTCTTCCAGTGCGCATCAGGTACATAACCTGTTCCATAATGTACATTCAACAATGGAAATTCATGAAAATATTTTGCCGTCGCACGTTTTTCTTTGGCTGTTAAAATATTCAGATGAATCCATTCACTGCCAAGATGAATCGATGGATCACGCTTCATACCTTCAGCAATCCATTTTTTGGCTAGTGAAATATTGCCGATCAACTCATAAGCTGTGCCTAAATTCACTGCCGTCTTCGGTAAACCTGGATGCTCATTTTCAATTGCACGTAAAACCTTAATGGCTAAATCGTAACGGCCTGCGTAGATCTGATGTACGGCATAATCATTTTCTGCCTGATAGTCTATTGGGCTAGGATGCCTTGAGACAAAGTTCTTCAATTTTTCGTCATGATGTTCTTCGTGTTGATTTTCTTTTTCTGAATCAGATGTATAAAAATCTTCTACATAGGTATTTAAACATGCCCAACTTGGCATAGTGATGAGTAATATGCTGCTCAATAGCATGATTTTTTTTATTATATTGTGTTTATAGACTGGACTATCCAATGTCATTTTCAAGCTTAGTTTTATCATCTAGTTATAATTCTGTGTGTTATTGGGTATTTTTAAATAATGACCATTCAAACATAAAAAAGCCACCCGAAGGTGGCTTTTTTCATTCAGCGAACTGAATTATTCATCATCTTTTTTTGCTTCGTCAGTAGGAGGTAAGTCCTTGACCGCTTCCGCAATTAGACCAAACATATAGTTGCCATAAGCATTTGTTTTGTCGTAATGGAAACGCAAACGTGGCGTAATACGTGTTTTGATACGACGGCTCAGTTCATGACGCAAGAAACCAGATGCTTTATTCAAGACATCTAAAGTTTCTTTATTTGCGGCTTCACTTTGCTCATCGCCTAGCTCACGACCCATTACAGTCACATAAACTTCGGCATATCCTAAGTCTGGGCTCACCTTCACGGCAGAGATGGTCACAAGACCACCTAAGCGTGGATCTTTCAGCTCCTGACGGATCAGTTCTGACAACTCACGTTGTACTGTATCCGCCATACGCTTCAGACGTTGACTACCCGCCATTAAAGACTCCGTTTAATCAATTGAACATCGTACACTTCAATCTTATCTTGTGCTTTGATATCTTTATAGCCTTTCACCGCAAGACCACATTCCATACCGGCACGAACTTCTTCAACCACATCTTTGTAGCGACGAAGAGATTCAAGCTCACCTTGGAATACCACCACGTCATCACGTAATACGCGAATCGGTTTATTACGGTGTAATGTACCTTCAAGTACCATACAACCTGCAGCAGCACCGAATTTACTTGAGTGGAACACTTCACGTACTTCAGCAACACCAAGAATTGTTTCACGGTGTTCAGGCGCTAATTTACCGCTCATCGCATCTTTCACATCATCAATTAATTGATAGATGATCGAGTAGTAACGAATGTCGATACCATCAGCATCAGCTTTTTGACGTGCAGTATTATCAGCACGTACGTTAAAGCCGAGAAGAACCGCTTCTGATGATTCAGCAAGTGTTACGTCAGACTCAGTGATCGCACCAACACCTGAACCAATAATACGTACTTTCACTTCATCAGTTGCAAGTTCAGCAAGTGCAACGTGTAATGCTTCCAAAGTACCACGTACGTCTGTTTTCAATACCACGTTGACAATAGGCACATCTTTCTTGCCCATAGACGCCATGATATTTTCAAGACGCATCGCAGATTGACGCTCAAGACGTTTTTGACGTTCACGATCCATACGCGCATCAGCAACTTCACGTGCTTTTTTCTCGTCATTTACAACAAGAACTTCATCACCCGCCATTGGCGCTTCTGGTAGACCCAAGATTTCCACAGGAATCGAAGGACCAGCAGATTTAATACGTTGACCATTTTCATCTGTCATTGCACGTACACGACCGTATGACGAACCTGCAAGAACAAGGTCACCCACTTTCAATGTACCGTTTTGAACAAGAATCGATGTTACCGCACCACGTCCTTTGTCTACACGTGCCTCAATTACAACACCTTGTGCCGCACCCTCTTCAGATGCTTTAAGCTCAAGAAGTTCGGCTTGAATTGAGATCAAGTCAAGAAGTTCGTCGATACCTGCACCGCTGTGCGCAGAAACCATTGCCACTGGAACGTCACCGCCCCATTGCTCAGGTACAATTTCTTTCGTCGTCAACTCATTCAATACGCGATCTGGATCAGCAGACTCTTTATCCATTTTGTTGATAGCAACAATAATTGGCGTACCTGCTGCACGTGCATGGTCAATCGCTTCAGCAGTTTGTGGCATAACACCATCATCTGCTGCAACAACCAACACTACGATATCTGTAGATTTCGCACCACGTGAACGCATTGCAGTAAATGCTGCGTGTCCCGGTGTATCTAAGAAAGTAATAATACCTTTTTCAGTTTTCACATGGTATGCACCGATGTGCTGTGTGATACCACCTGCTTCACCTGCAGCCACTTTAGAGCGACGAATACGGTCAAGAAGTGATGTTTTACCATGGTCAACGTGACCCATAATTGTCACAACTGGCGGACGAGTGGTTTGGACACCACGCGCTTCTTCAGCTGCTTCAAGTAAGTTGTCTTCTGCTTGTGTATCCGAAACAAGTACTGGATTGTGACCCATTTCTTCAACAACAAGTACTGCGATTTCTTGATCAATCGCTTGGTTTTGAGTAACCAATTCGCCCATTTTCATGAGTGATTTGATAACTTCGCGAACTTTAACCGCCATTTTCGCAGCCAAGTCAGCAACAACAATTGTTTCACCAATTTCAACATCATAAACTTGTTTTTTAACTGGTTTTTCAAAGCCATGCTTGTTCGCTTGACTTGTTTTTAAACCACGTTTATGTGAGTTATCACGGAAAGATTGCTCTTCACCACGACGACCACCTTTTTTAGGTGAACGTGAATTGTTGGTATTGGTACCACGTTTAATTTCACGGTCTTCTTTCGCAAATGAATCTTCATATGCCTGACCTACAAGGCCGGCAGCAAGCGGAGAATCATCTACAACACGAATGGTCGCAGTAGTGTCTTCGTTAGAATACTTAGACGCCATTTGACGCATTTGCTCAAGCGTACGTTGTTGCGCTTCTTCAGCGGCTTTACGACGCGCCGCTTCTTCTACAGCTTTCAATTGTGCTGCTTGAGCTTCACGTGCTTTTTTCTGTTCTAGAGTTTCAACAGGTTTTGTAATTGGCTTGTTGTTTGACTTACGTTTTACAACAACCGCAGCTTTCGGTGTTTCTTGCTTCGCATGTTCTTGCTTCGCAGCAGCACGCATTGCTTCTAAAGCTTGTTTCGCTTTAGATACTGGTTGTTGCTTCGGTTCTTCAGCTTTCGCTTCAACCTTAGGTTCCTGTTTACGTGCTTGTTGGTCAGCTTGTGCTTTCGCTAATGCTTCAGCTTTAATTTGCTCAGGATCCGGTTTAACAAATGTATGTTTCTTACGAACTTCTACATTAATCGTTTTTGCCTTGCCCGATGTACTCGCCACTTTAGCAGTACTGGTAGTTTTACGTTTCAACGTGATTTGTCCTGCATTGCCCGCATCCTGACCATGAACTTTTTTCAAATGGTTAACGAGGGCATTTTGTTGTTCAGTGGAGATAATATCTTCAGGTTTAGTTTGTGTTAAACCTGCATCACGAACCTGTTCCAGCAGCTTCTCAACTGGACGACCCACGCTGAGAGCTAACTCCTTAATCGACTTGTCCGTCATATATTACCTCCTAGTTAAACCATGATTCGCGCGCTTTCATAATAAGTTGACCTGCTTTTTCAGCACCTAAACCTTCAATATCAGAGATATCGTCAGTGGCTTGATCTGCAAGATCATCTACAGTTACCACACCGCGAGCGGCAAGCGCATATGCGATTTCTTTAGTCACGCCTTCCATTGCAGCAAGCTCTTCGCTTGGCTCTTGGATGTTTTCTTGTTGCTTCAATGCATCAGCCAATGCAATTTCTTTTGCACGACCTTGCAGCATTTCAACAGTTTCAGCATCAAGTTCGATCTCATCGAATGTTTCCGCAGGAACATACGCGATTTCTTCTAATGATGTGAAACCCATTTCAACTAACGCCATCGCTAAGTCTTCATCAATATCTAGACGTGTAACAAACATATCTAAATATTGTTGCGCTTCGTTTTGTTGGCGTGCGTGATATTCTTCTTCAAGCATCATATTGAGCTTGTAACCAGTCAATTCAGATGCTAAGCGTACGTTTTGACCTTGAGAGCCAATTGCACGCGCTAACTGATCACTCGTTGCAAAAATAATATCTGCAGTACGTTCTTCTTCATCAATCACGATACCTGATACATCAGCAGGCTCTAAAGCACTTGCAATGTACTGTGCCGCGTCATCCGACCAAACGACTACATCAATACGCTCACCATTTAACTCTGACTGAACCGCTTGGATACGTGTACCACGCATACCAATACATGCACCTACAGGATCAATACGGTGATCGTTTGTTTTCACAGCGATTTTAGCACGAACGCCAGGTTGGCGTGCAGCTGCCTTAATCTCAATGATTTCTTCAGCAATTTCAGGAATTTCTTTCTTCATCAATGCGATGAGCATTTCTGGTTTAGAACGAGAAAGTAATAACTGAGCACCACGGCCTTCACGGTTCACATTAAACAAAATCGCGTTTACACGTTGTTTAGGACGTAGAATTTCTTTAGCGATCATTTCTTCACGCGCAAGATATGCTTCTGCATTGTCACCTAAGTCAATGATAAAGCCATCTTTGGTTTGTTTTTTCACTTCACCGTAGATGAGTTCACCAACTTTAGACTCGTAAGCATCTGCAATTAATGCACGTTCTGCTTCACGAATTTTTTGAACAATCACTTGTTTCGCAATTTGTGCCGCAATACGACCGAAATCAATCGATTCAACTTCAAGTTCACGAATATCACCAATTGCCCATTTTGCAGGATCTACATCAGAGATCGCATCTTGGCATGCTGGCATTTCGTGATCTTCGTCGGCAACCACTTCCCATTGACGGAAAGTACGGTAATCACCAGTACGACGGTCGATTTCTACACGTAGACGAGCTTCTTCCGAGTGAGTTCCCTCGTAGAATTTCTTCTTAGTCGCTGCAACTAAAGCTTGTTCAAGCGCTTCAAAAATTGCATCACGACTTACACCTTTTTCGTTACTAACCGTTTCTACTACGGTAAGAATTTCACGAGCCATAAGTCACCTATTCGTTCAGATTCTTATTTATTAAATTAATCTTGAAAAACCAGATTTGCTTTATCAATATTGTGGCTGTCAATATCCAACACTTGTTGCTTTTCAACTTCAACCTGAATCATTTCGCTTTCAAGGTCTACGCTTACAAGTTTGGCTTGGAATTTACGACGATTATCCACAGCACTGATCAAACGCAAAGCGACTTGCTGACCAATGTATGCCGTCATTTGTTCCAATTTAAAGAACTGACGATCCCAACCTGGAGATGACACTTCCAATGCATATTCGCCTGAAATTGGATCATGTACATCCAACATCGCACCCACTTGCTGAGTGACACGAACACAGTCCTGCACGCCGATACCACGGCCTTGCTCAACTTCGCCATCTTCATTGATGACAGGTTCTGCATTTTCATCAACTTCACGGTCGATATAAATACGTAACAGTGAACGCTTACCTTGAGGTTGGAAATCAATCCCCCAAAGTTCTACATCACATGCTTGCACCGCTGGGGCAATTAAGTCCTGAAGTGCTTGAGTTTTATTTGATAGCTTCATTTACTCTCGTCAAATTTGTGCGATTCGATGGTCGAAATGACCACTACAGACCAATGCAAAACTATAGTAGTAGTGAAACATGACGGTTTGACCAAAATACTGTCGACACTACACGATAGCCAATAAAAAAGGGCGTAAATCGCCCCATTATTACACAGAAAACCATAGTCCACTGTGCAAAAAGGCCCACCTAGTTGTGAGCCTCTTTTAGAAACTTGGTAGCGGGAGCTGGATTTGAACCAACGACCTTCGGGTTATGAGCCCGACGAGCTACCAGACTGCTCCATCCCGCATCAACATGCAAAAATTATATACAATTTCTTGGTCATTTTCAATCTAAAACAACCTGAAGAATTGCCCTACTGAGTTGCATCTCAGAGGATTGGTAGCGGGAGCTGGATTTGAACCAACGACCTTCGGGTTATGAGCCCGACGAGCTACCAGACTGCTCCATCCCGCATCAACATCACAATGGCTTTCAGATAAACTGCTTATATAGATTGTGTGCTATATAAGATTGGTAGCGGGGGCTGGATTTGAACCAACGACCTTCGGGTTATGAGCCCGACGAGCTACCAGACTGCTCCACCCCGCATCAATATGCAAATAGTTCTCTCAGCTTTAAAAGCTGTCCATTTAAAAGTTTGCATCTTAAAAATAGAATTGATTGGTAGCGGGAGCTGGATTTGAACCAACGACCTTCGGGTTATGAGCCCGACGAGCTACCAGACTGCTCCATCCCGCATCAACAGAGTTTTGCTGCATACACCAACTTATGTTCTGGATTATAAGTTGGTGCGGAAGGGGGGACTTGAACCCCCACGCCCGAAAGCACTACCACCTCAAGGTAGCGTGTCTACCAATTCCACCACCACCGCAGCTGTGACGCATTCTAGTCGCAACACGTCAAAAAAGAAAGCGCTAAATAAATTATTCAGAGCTTTTTGGTGCAGTTGGCGAAGTTTCAGCCGATTTTGCTGGCGCAGTCGGTACTGAAGAAATCGCATTTAAGCTATATGCATCTGTCGTTTGTTTCTTTGCAAACACCGCAAGTGTCAAGCTCGTAACAAAGAACAAAGCCGTTAAAATCGCAGTCAAACGGGTCATAAAGTTGCCCGAACCAGATGCACCAAAGACAGTTGCAGCACCGCCGCCACCAAAAGATGCACCCGCATCTGCGCCTTTACCATGCTGAACTAAAATCAGCACGATCATTAAAATCGCTAAGATAATATGTACCACCAGCACAAACGTATGCATGCTGAACTCCTAATTATTTTGTATTTGCAAATGCTTGAGCAATTTTATAAAACGACTCTGCATTTAATGATGCACCACCGACCAGCGCACCATTGATATCCGGACAGGCTGCCAACTCTACTGCATTTTCAGGTTTTACACTACCACCATAAAGAATCGCAGTATGAAGTCCCATTGGGGTGATTTGGCTTAAACCTTCACGAATTTTAGCGTGCATCGCTTGCGCATCTTCAGGTGACGCTGTTTTACCTGTGCCAATGGCCCAAATTGGCTCATAAGCCACCACAATTTGTTTCCACTGCTCTGCTTGTACGACAGCAGCAATATCACATATTTGTTGTAACACAACCTGTTCTGCTTGGCCGCTTTCACGTTGTTCTAAGCTTTCACCCACGCAATAAATCACAGTCAAACCTGCGTTTAATGCATTTTTTACTTTTTCATTAATGATATGCGGTTGATCAGCAAAAATTTCACGGCGTTCTGAATGACCAATCAGTACAAATTCAATACCATAATCTTTTAATAGCTCAGCACTAAGCTCACCCGTATATGCACCTGTACCTGCAACGCGAGAAACGTCTTGTGCAACGGTTATGATGTTACGGCTAGCTTGTGTTAATTCATTTTGCACCGTGGTCAGAGCAATAGCTGTTGGTGCAACCCCAATATGACATGCCGCTTCAGCAATATTTTGCTCATCTAATAATTGCTTAAAATTCTTAAGAAGTGCGCCAGCATCGGCTTGCAATGGGTTCATTTTCCAGTTACCCACTACCCAAGGCGTAATCGTCGAACCCGACATATTTATCCCACATGACAAAGATGAAATCGGGCACATTCTACACGTAATTCATAATTTTGAAGATAAATTTCAACACATTTGCATCTTCGAAGCACACCAGTCATTCCAAGATCTTCACTTTTCTGTAAAAAAATTAAGCAGATTTAAGGACTGGTTCATGCTTTTTACCAATTCTTAGCTAGTGACAACACTTTAAGATATGGTATTTTTGTGCAACAAAAGTATAATTTTGCTATACCAATTATAAACAGACTGAAGCATAGGCAAGTAAAAGCATGACAGCAGTTCAAGGTTCTTCAAGATTTACGGGGTTTATTCGTCGCTTAGTTGACGAAGGGCATCTGTCTGCCGAAAAAATGCAAGCAGCGCTGCAAAATTCAAAAAAGGCTCATCAAGATATCGTGCCGCATTTGATTCAGGAATATCACCTTTCAGCACGCCTGATCGCAGAAACCATCTCGATAGAGTTCGGTGAACCGGTTTTTGATATTTCAACTTATGATACGTCTTTAATTATACGTGATGAATTTGAAGATAAACTCATTACCAAGCATCGTATTTTGCCTATTTTTAAACATGGCAATTTATTATTCGTTGCGATCAGTAATCCCACCAATATTGAAGCAGTGGATGCCATTCGATTTGGTAGTAAGCTGAATACTGAAACAATTATTGTTGAACATGACAAACTTGAAAAGTTAATTGAACAGAACTTTGCTGAAGAAAGTACTTTTGACTTTGATGATGACTTTGATCTTGATTTAGAACAGGAAACTATTGATCCAGCGAAAGAAGATGAAGATGAGGCAACAGGGGATGAAGCTCCGATTGTTAAATACATCAATAAACTACTAGTCGACGCCATTCGTATGGGTGCATCTGACTTACATTTTGAACCCTACGAAAAAACCTATCGCGTCCGCTACCGTGTCGATGGCGTGTTAAGAACAATTACAAATCCGCCATTACAGCTCGCTACACGACTCGCTTCACGTTTAAAAGTCATGTCACAAATGGACATCTCGGAAAAGCGTATACCTCAAGACGGTCGTATCAAGTTAAAGCTGTCAAAGAACAAAGCTATCGACTTCCGTGTGAACTCTTTACCGACATTGTTTGGTGAAAAACTTGTTCTACGTATCCTTGATCCATCTAGTGCGATGCTAGGGATTGATGCGTTGGGTTATGAACCGGATCAAAAAGAACTGTTCATGCAGGCTTTAGAAAAACCACAAGGCATGCTACTCATTACCGGTCCAACGGGTTCCGGTAAAACCGTATCTCTATATACAGGTTTAAATATTCTCAACCGTGAAGATACCAATATTTCAACGGCCGAAGACCCTGTGGAAATTAACTTAGAAGGGATCAATCAGGTCAACGTAAATAATAAAGTCGGGCTCACCTTCTCTGCAGCCTTAAAATCATTCTTACGTCAAGACCCTGATATTGTGATGGTCGGTGAGATTCGAGATTTAGAAACGGCTGAAATTGCAATTAAAGCGGCTCAAACAGGTCACATGGTGATGTCTACACTGCATACCAATAGTGCACCTGAAACACTGACACGCTTACGCAATATGGGCGTGCCTTCATTTAACATCGCGACATCCGTGAACCTTGTCATTGCGCAGCGACTTGCGCGTCGCCTATGTTCACAATGTAAAGAAACCGTAGAGGTACCAAAACAAAGTCTACTGGAACTTGGTTTTACCGAAGATGATTTAAATACACCAGAATTTCAAATATACCAACCTGTTGGTTGTGCCGAATGCCGTGAAGGCTATAAAGGTCGTGTCGGTATATATGAAGTCATGAAAGTGACACCTGAAATTTCAAGAATTATTATGGAAGATGGCAATGCCTTACAAATTGCCGAAGCTTCAAATCAAGCAGGTTTTAACAATTTACGCCGTTCAGGCTTAATTAAGGTCATGCAGGGGGTGACTTCACTTCAAGAAGTCAATCGTGTGACCAGTGAGTAAGTGAATTAGTATTTAAAAATAAGGATAAATTCATGGCTGTAAAAAAAGCGCAGATGATGCCAACCTTCAGTTATGAAGGCGTGGATCGCAAAGGGGCGAAAATCAAAGGGGAAATGCCTTCGCGTAATATGGCTTTAGCCAAAGTCACTTTACGTAAGCAAGGCATCACTATTAAAACCATTCGAGAAAAACGCAAAAATATTCTCGAAGGCTTGATGAAAAAGAAAGTATCCACTTTGGATATCACGGTATTCACGCGCCAACTTGCAACCATGATGAAAGCCGGTGTACCGCTCGTTCAGGGTTTTGAAATCGTGGCGGAAGGCCTAGAAAACCCAGCCATGCGTGAAGTGGTCTTGGGGATCAAAGGTGAAGTTGAAGGCGGTAATACCTTTGCTGGTGCGCTGCGCAAATATCCGCAGTATTTCGATAACCTATTTTGCTCCTTGGTTGAATCAGGTGAACAGTCGGGTGCATTGGAAACCATGCTAGACCGTGTTGCCATTTACAAAGAAAAAAGTGAATTGCTTAAGCAAAAAATCAAAAAAGCCATGAAATACCCAGCAGCGGTTATCGTTGTCGCTGTTATTGTGACGATTATTTTGATGGTAAAAGTGGTTCCCGTATTCCAAGACTTGTTTTCATCATTTGGTGCAGACTTACCTGCCTTTACCAAAATGGTGGTCAACATGTCGGAATGGATGCAAAAATATTGGTTCTTCCTCATCATTGGAATTGGAGCTGTGATTGCTGGTTTCATGGAAGCGAAAAAACGTAGCAAGGCTTTCCGTGACTTCTTGGACAAAGCTGCACTGAAAGCACCGATTTTTGGTGATTTGGTTTATAAAGCAATTATTGCCCGCTACAGCCGTACCTTGGCAACCACATTTGCAGCCGGTGTACCCTTAATTGATGCGCTTGAATCAACTGCAGGTGCAACCAACAACGTGGTATATGAAACAGCTGTGTTAAAAATTCGTGAAGATGTGGCAACTGGTCAACAGCTGCAGTTTGCGATGCGTGTCACCGATAAATTTCCCTCTATGGCGGTTCAAATGGTGGCTATTGGTGAAGAATCAGGTGCTTTAGATGCCATGCTAGATAAAGTGGCAACGCATTATGAAAACGAAGTTGATAATGCCGTAGATGGCTTAACCTCGATGATGGAACCCTTAATTATGGCGGTACTGGGTGTCCTCGTTGGTGGTCTTGTGATTGCAATGTATCTTCCAATCTTCCAAATGGGTTCTGTGGTTTAATGCAAGAATTAATAACATATTTAATCAATACCCCAATTGCGATGTATTTCGCAGTTGGGATTTTTAGTCTTTGTATTGGTAGTTTTTTGAATGTGGTGATTTACCGCACACCAAAGATGATGGAACAAGAATGGCGCACAGATTGCCAACTGTTTTTACATCCAGACCAACCGATTATTGATGAAACAAAGATCACCCTGAGTACACCTGCTTCAACGTGCCCAAAATGCAAAACACCTATACGTTGGTATCAAAACATTCCGGTCATCAGTTGGATTGTGTTACGCGGAAAATGTGGAAGTTGCCAAAACCCGATCAGTAGCCGTTATCCACTGATCGAGCTACTCACCATGATCTGTGCGCTGATTGTTGTTGCAGTTTTTGGCCCAACCATCCAAATGCTGTTTGGTCTGGTGCTGACTTATGTCTTGATTGCCTTAACATTTATTGACTTTGACACCCAACTTTTACCTGACCGTTATACCCTTCCTTTGGCTGCACTCGGGCTTGGCGTGAATAGCTATGCCATTTATACCTCTGCAACCTCAGCCATTTGGGGATATATCATCGGCTTCTTATGCCTATGGATTGTTTACTATTTATTTAAAATCATCACTGGTAAAGAAGGCATGGGCTATGGCGACTTTAAGCTTTTAGCTGCCTTGGGTGCATGGATGGGCCCTTTCCTGCTTCCACTGATTGTATTACTCTCTTCACTGGTAGGTGCAATCATTGGCATTATTTTGCTCAAAGTTCGTAAAGAAAACCAACCTTTTGCATTTGGTCCCTATATTGCCATCGCCGGATGGATCGCCTTTTTATGGGGTGATCAAATTATGAAAATTTATTTGGGTCAGTAAGGTCGTTGTATGACATTTGTCTTGGGTTTAACAGGTGGTATTGGTAGCGGTAAATCTGCTGCAAGCAATTGGTTTGAACTCCAAGGCATTCAAGTCGTCGATGCTGATATCGTTGCACGGGAAGTTGTCGAACCTGGTCAACCCGCACTGAATCAAATTCAGCAAAATTTTGGTGATTGGGTTTTACTGGAAAATGGTGAGTTAAATCGGCGCGCTTTACGTGAACATATCTTTAAAGATCCTAAAGCACGTCAAGCACTTGAAGCCATTACCCATCCAGCAATACGCCAATCCATTATCCAACAATTAAACGAAGCAAGCAGCCCCTATGTCATCTTGGTTTCACCGCTATTATTTGAAACCAATCAACATGAATTGACCAATCACACCTTGCTGATTGATGCCACAGAACAATTGCAAATTCAGCGTGCATCACAGCGCGATGGTCAAAATATCGAGCAAATCCAAAAAATTATTCACGTACAAATGCCACGTCAGGAAAAGCAAAAAATTGCCGATGATATCGTGCTGAATGATGGTCATTTAGATCATCTTTATTCGCAGCTTCGGCCTTTGCATCTCAAGTATTTAGCGCATGCTGAAAAAAGCTAAATAAAAAAGCAGTCTTACTCAGACTGCTTTTTTTGTTGTTCGAGTTGCTGCTCTAGACTATCCTTTCGTCCCAACCATTTCCACGGTTGAATCGCTCCAACCCCCATCCCGACCAATCCACACACAATTGCAAAACTTAAAGGTTCATTTAGCAGCGGCACCGCTAAAATCGCAGCTATAAAAGGTGCCAAAGTTACGATGCTTCCGGCTTTAAATGCACCTAAGCGCTTGATCGCCTCTACATACGTTAAAGTCGCAATAATCACCACAAAAACACCGTGAAAGATGACTTGCCCAATGAGCTGAAGCGGCTCTGGATCGGACCAATGTTTAGGGAAAAATATTAGGTAAATTGGCACAAATACCACGGCAGACCAAATCGCAACCCCCGCCATGGCATGCCAAGCAGAGAGCTTCCATTGTTTAAGCAATACCGTAAATATCCCCCACCAAATGGCACTGATAAAAAACAGCAAATCACCGAGACCAAACGCTACACCGGTTTCCACATACATCAAATAGCTCATTAAGCTAATGGCAGAGACCATAATCACTACACTGATCCAGGTATGCTTATCGAGCGGCTGCTTGAAGATCAGAAATGCGGCTATGGCCGTACATAAGGGAATACAACCATTGAGGAAGATTGCAGCATGAGCCGCAGGAGCATAATGAAATGCACTATAGGCAGTTAAGCAATAGGTCACCCCGCCGAGCATGGCAAGGATAAAAGGCTCTTTCTTCCATAAAAAAGCCGTATCTTTTTTATAAATCAAAATTGGCATTAATATACAAAATGCCAAAGCAAACCGAAGTGCGGTAATGTCCCAAGCACTGATTCCCCAATTGGCGCTTAAACGTGCTGTTAAGGTGAATCCGCCCCAAATACACATGGTAATGAAAACATATAAATAACCTTGCTTTTGGGGAGACATCATCACTTCTATTTCAATTCATTATTACGTTGACGGCATGCTTCATACAATGCCATACCTGTCGCGACACTGACATTTAAGCTTTGCAAATTACCAGCCATTGGAATGTAAACAGTTTGATCACATTGCGCCTGCGTAATAGGACGTAAACCTGTATCTTCAGCGCCCATCACCACACATACACCCGTACCTGTGAAGTCAAAATTTTGAATCGGCAATGCTTTTTCATCTAGCATAGTGCCGACCACACGTACATTAAAGTCTTCTTTGATTTGAGCCAAGGTACGTGCCAAGTTCGTCACCTGAATAAACTTCACTTTTTCAGCACCACCTGCAGCAACTTTACGGGCTGTTGGGGTAAGCGTCGCTGAACGATCACGCGGTGCAATCACAGCTTCAACACCCATGGCTGCCGCTGTACGAATGCATGCACCAAGGTTATGTGGATCTGTAATATGATCTAATGCCAATAGCAACGCATTTGGATTGGCTTGTAATAAAGCCTCTAAATCTTTTTCGTTCAAAACTGGATGTGGACGTACAGCAGCAACCACACCTTGATGGAACGGTTGTCCCGCAAGTTTTTCCAAACTATCACGACTAGCTTTTTGAATGCTGACACCAAACGGTTCTGCAAGCTCAAAAATACGTTTTAAACGCTGATCATCACGTCCTTTTAACGCAAATAAAGTTAAAACGCGTTCTGGCTCAAGTTCCAGTAATGACTCCACTGAATGAACGCCATAATAATATTCCGGTTTCGCCATGAACGACCTCTAAATTGCAAACTTCGATAAACTTTTGAACAGGGTATGATATCCCTAGAGCACAGCATAGGCTGCCAAAAAGAAAAATCCTGCAAAGCAAGCTTTACAGGATTTATGCTATGACACATAGTTTAACCGATTTGAGGTTAAAAAACTGTGCCTAAATTGATTGAATCATTAGCCTTCTAAGTGGCACACATAATCCAACACTTCGTCTGTTTCAATTTTAAATCGGCTATTACCTGGCACGTAGAATGATTGACCCGCACGGAATAATTCGCTTTCTTCGCTATCTGCAATTTGAACACGACATTCACCTGAAATAATTTCCATACGTTCAGGTACATGGGTTTCAAAAGTCAGCGCTTGTTCAGTTGGAAGCAACACACCCAGTGTTTTCTTTGTTCCATCTTCAAATTGCACAGTATGGCTGATGCATAGACCGCCAAAATAAACATTTGATTTTTTGATTACCGATACATGATCAAACTGTGCTGACATGCGTTTTCTCCAGATAAAGCATATTTATAATATTTTGATCGATGTAGTTTAATTGTGCTGCAAAAACTAATCAATCTGTGTTGAAAACTGTGCGATAGATAATTACAAAAATCTGAGTACTGGATGTGCCCCTATTTCATCCCACCACCTCAACATTTAGAGTCTAAAACAAGCTGTGCTGTTGTACAAAATACTTTTTTGTTTCATCCACTAAAGTCCTAGTTAGGGTTAATTGAAACGCTGCAAACTCATTTCAAAAAAATAGCAACGTGATGAATCATATTGGTGGATTTGAGTGACCAAATCATGACGTTTTATGGCAATAACACGCTAGATTAAATACAAGAATACATACACAAACGTGTTTTGTGAGGACTTGGCAGGACATTTGATGGTTTCAGCTCACGTTATGCAAGATCACCTACTCTTTACATCACAACACTGCATGGATACAGCGGATAAGAAACTAATTTCTTGTTAAACTGAAATTTAAGATAGAATTATGAGGTTTTTCGTCATCTTAAAATAAAACTTGTCTTGTGACCAAAACAAAACTTAATTATCTTTAACTAGAACTTTTCGCAGCTCGGATGCGTTTATGCTGACACATTTAACTCTGATCAATTTTGCATTAGCCGACCATTTAGCCATCGACATTGAACAAGGCTTTAATGTCCTGACGGGTGAAACGGGTGCAGGTAAATCTTTACTTCTAGACGCATTATCAGCTTGCTTAGGTGAACGTACAGACACCAACTATGTGCGCTATGGATCAGACAAAGCCGATGTAACAGCGACCTTTAGCTATCAAGAGCACAGTCCTGAAGCGCTTTGGCTCAAAGAACACGAATTGGATGATGAGTCTGGCGAAATCCATTTACGTCGCGTAATTTTTGCAACAGGTCGCAGCAAAGCATGGATTAATGGACGTCCGAGCAGCTTATCTGAGTTAAAAGAAATTGGCCGTTTATTGGTACAACTCTATAGCCAACACAGCCAACAACAACTCTTGGAACCGCCTTATCCAAAACATTGGCTAGATCGCTATTACAATTTTTATCAGCCTGCTCAAGCCGTGCGTGATGCCTATAGCAAGTGGCAAAAGGACATTCGACAGCACCAAGCAGCACTCGATGCCCAAGCCACACGTAAGCAACGGATAGAAACGCTTGAACTTCAATTAGAAGAACTTGAAGACCTTGTGCAAACGGACTACAAGGAAATTGAGCAAGAATTTGACCGTCTCAGTCATCATGAACATATCATGCAGGATTGTAGCTATGGTCTAAATGCCCTCGATGACGCCGAGCAAAATATCAATCAAGAAATGGGCGCGATCATTCGTCGGATTGAATCACATGCAGGACGTAGTGAACAACTTTCTGAAATTTATACGTCGCTGCTGAACGCTCAAAGTGAAATTGAAGATGCCACCGCAAATTTACGTCAGTTTATTGATCGTCAAAGTTTCGATCCTGAACGTATGGACGAATTAAACACTAAACTCGAAGTTTTTCATCGCTTAGCGCGTAAATATCGTACTCAGCCTGAAGATTTAAAAAATGATTATGATGCGTGGCAACTTGAGCTAGAACAATTACATCAACTTGAAGATCCTGAAACCCTAGCTGAACAAGTGGAAGTGTCTCATCAAGACTTTTTAGCCAAAGCACAGCATTTGGATGATATTCGTCGTGAAGCATCTACCCCATTGGCGAAGCAATTGACTGAACAAGTGAAGCAGCTCGCGCTCCCAGAAGCACATTTTGAATTTAAATTTGAGCCTCTAGAACAAGCTTCAAGTGAAGGTTTGAGCTTTATTCAACTGCTGTTCACCGCAAACAAAGGTATTCCTGCTCAGCCTTTAGCACGCGTGGCATCGGGGGGTGAATTGTCACGTATTGCCTTAGTCATGCAAGTGATGAATGCTGAAAAAACTGAATCAGAAGTGTTAGTCTTTGATGAAATTGATGTCGGGATCAGTGGCGGAACGGCAGAAATTGTCGGGCGTTTGTTGGCTGATTTGGCGCAGCATGTTCAAATTTTATGTATTACTCACCAAGCCCAAGTCGCTGCCCAATCTGACCAACATCTTTTGGTGAAAAAACGCCAAACGGATCCTGCAAGCAGTACCATTATTGAGTTAGAAGAAGATGATCGGATTCAAGAGCTGGCTCGAATGACCGGTGGTGTGGAGATTAGTCAAACGACCTTACAACACGCAAAACAATTACGACAATTAAAATTTCAACATAGTTAATTTTTGATGCTTTCAAAAAAGCCTGTGTATTCAAAGTACACAGGCTTTTTTCTTAAATACACTATTTGAAAATCCCCTGATACACAAAGGCTTTCGAGCCTAAGCTATAGCGTAAATATTTATACTGCGGCTGATGTTGTTGATTGAGTAACATAACATCCACGTGTTTCGGACTGATTTTGAGATATTCATTACCGCTACGACGATCGGTTTCATAATGGCAGTCATAATCTACCGAGATTTGATCTAGTTTCTTTTGCTTAGTTTGAAATACATAAGATTTAAGTAACTGTTTTGGTCCAACTTCAACAGCTCTTAGATGATGTAGTCCACTGCAATTATCACCTTTATAATAACTCTTCACCAAATATACGGTTTTATTTTGGATGTTGACCGGCAAAATTTGATTGATATAGCCTGAGTCAAATTGATCTAAATGTTGCATTTTTCCCGTTGCATATTGCACATAGCTGCTCCACTCCCCCATGGTGCCTCCGCCAGACACATCAAATGTATAAAATTTAAGTTTTTTATCTGGTGAATATTGCACATGAACAAAACCTTGCTTTTCGAGTTGCGTAAATCCGTAGTGAAAACTGCTCGGATCTGCCGCAATGACATCCACAATTTCACGTTCTATCGCTTCATTGACCTCATAAAAATTTAAGTTTTTATATTTTTTAATCACCTGAGATTCATGTTTTTGTATGTCAGCGCTTCCTGCAAAGCCTGAAATAGGTAGGCTTGCACAGAGTGCCATCCCTATTATTTTTGAAAAATGTGTCATTGTTTTACCCTCAGTTTATCCTGCTATTTTAAGCAATCTCAGTCATCCATCACGTATATCTTCTCCTCGCTTTTGTACTACTGTTGTTCAAATTACCAATCATCGCTTCACGATTCACAATTCACCACATTGCAGACCTGCCTTTACGATGAAGATTTTGATCATGTCCCTCACCGGTCGAGCATGACAAATATTGAATTTGCAGAAAAACTCATTGTTGAAAACTTGTGAGTCTAGTATGTTGATAAATACAACGTTATTCGAATGCAATTCACCCCAAGAATGAAACTTACCCCAATAAGGAGAAGCTATTAGGTGACTAAACAATACCTCACACACCGCTGCCTGATTGCTCCACCCGAAATGAACGATGAATTCTTTGCCAATACGGTGATTTATTTGGCACGACATGATGAAGATGGCGCTCAAGGCATCATTATTAATCGTCCATCAGGTTTACAGATCAAAGAACTCTTGAATGATTTGGAAATTGAGGCAGATAATGTGCATCCTCATGAAGTGTTGCAAGGTGGACCTTTGCGCCCAGAGGCAGGTTTTGTTCTTCATACCGGTCAACCAACATGGCATTCGTCTATTGCTGTAGGTGAAAATGTCTGTATTACCACCTCTAAAGATATTTTAGATGCGATCGCACACAATGAAGGTGTGGGTCGCTATCAGGTGGCCCTAGGCTATGCCAGTTGGGGTAAAAGCCAATTAGAAGAAGAAATTGCTCGGGGTGATTGGCTCATTTGTGACTCAGACATGGATTTAATATTTAACTTACCTTATGACGACCGCTGGGATGCTGCCTATAAAAAAATGGGGGTAGACCGCATGTGGTTATCATCTGAGATTGGACATGCCTGATTTACCACAATATCAAATGATTATGGCCTTTGACTTTGGCACACAAAAAACAGGAATGGCTGTGGGACAAGCCCTGATTGAAAGTGCAAATCCTCTACCACTCTTTCCCATGAAAGATGGCATTCCCAATTGGGATAATCTACTCAAGATTGTGAAACAGTATCAGCCGGATTTGTTCATCGTGGGTCTACCGCTCAATATGGATGATAGCGAATCTGAACTCTCCACACGTGCGCGTAAATTTGCACGACGCCTTCGCCACCAAACCAATATTGAAACCTTGATGGTCGATGAACGCTTAACTACACGTGAAGCGCGTGATGAATTAGATCATTATCAAGCCCAAGGCCGTGCGAAGAATCTTTCTGCCGACAGCCTTGCTGCAGCATTATTTATTGAAAGTTGGTATCGAAATCCAGTGGGACTGAAACCTTAAGCGCTTTCAACAAACAGGCAAATAAAAAAGCATCCGAAAAAGGATGCTTTTTTATGCGCAAGATTGATCACTCAATGCTGCGCAAATGAAATGATTGGGGATAACTTAGTTTTTATCCACAATATGAATCGTGGTGGTTCGACCCGCGACAAAAGCCAGCTGATCATGCGGCACTTCATCCAGTACAATTTTCACTGGTACACGCTGTGCCAAACGGACCCAACTAAAGGTTGGATTAACATTGGCAAGTAAGCCATCAGTCGAGGTACGTTCACGGTCTTCAATCCCTGTTGCAACGCCTTGTACATGGCCTTTATAAACTTCAGAACTTCCCATCAGTTGGATTGTTGCAGGTGCGCCAACATAGATTTTATCCAGTTTGGTTTCTTCAAAATATCCCACAACATACAATTGTTGACGGTCAATTAAAGCCGCCACGGCTTGTCCTACTTTGACGTAATTCCCTGCTTTGAGTTCAAAGTTAGACAAAGTTCCATCTGTTGGTGCAACCACTTCCGAACGTTTTAAATTCAACTCAGCCAAATGCAAACTGCTATTCGCTGCTTCAATTAGGGCTTTTTGCTGCACCACACTGGCTTTGGCTTGTTCAATCGCTGCCTGAGTTTGCTCATGCTCTGCATGTGATTGATCACGCACTGCAAACATTTGATCTTGTTCTTGTTTTGAAATCGCACCGTCCATCAAACTTGCATAACGATTTGCATTTTTATCTGCAAGATTGATATTGGCTTGTGACTTCACTAGATTGGCTTTGGCTTCAGCAAGCTGTGCTTCAGCCCCTGCCAGTCCTGCTTTGGCTTTCGCCAGGTCAGATTTCGCTTGCTCAACATCCAACGCTTGACGTGCCACATCTATACGAAATAACACTTGGCCTTTTTTCACTTGTTGGTTGTCTTGAACCAAGACGTCTGTGACCAAACCTGAAACATCCGATGACACTTGAATTACATCACCACGTACCCGTCCATCACGCGTCCATGGTTCCGAATTGTAATAGTCCCAAATATGTTTCAGCGCAAGTAATGCGCCACATAGCACAATTATTAGCAATATAGGCCGAATATATTTTCGGACATTCAAATTGGTCATACGATTACCTCAATCATTTCATTTTTTTAGGGGCTTAGAACTGGCAGAAAATAAAGATTTCATGCACCAGCCAAAGCAACATCACAAATACACCCAAATAAAAAATATTGGGCATCGGCACCCAATCTTGCGCCATCCATCGATCAAGCAAACGCATGATGACCCGTAATAACAGATAGGCCAATACCGCTTGAATCAATAGAATGGGCACATAGACGCCATATACATTTAGCTCACCCATGTTGTGCCTCGACCTGTAAATGATTTGGAGTCTGCTGTGTTAGAACATGACAAAAACTGCTTTGAATATTGTTCAGTAAATACTGAATTCGATGCATAACATCGTCGTTTTCAATACCCTGAACGGCCTGATTCAATCGTTGAATTCGCTCTACAATTTGCTGTTTCAAGCTCATATACACATTCTTTTGCCCTTGTTCCATGGCCCGAAAATAGTCATCTAAATCTTGTTGTAACTCTTCGAGTTCGCTGACCAGTGCATCATTCGGATCGAGTTTATTCATGAGTTCTTGCAAGCGGGTCAAATCAATCACCGCACTGGCTTCCACCAAAGCCCACTCGATCTGTTGTTTCAAATTTCCTGATTGCACCATTTTGCTGTTTAGGATGCCAATTCGGTCCAACATACTGCGTAAATGCACCCGAAACGGTAAGCCGTACGGCAGATATAAAGCCTGACGCAGTGCTTTGTAGTGCTGTGAAAGTATGCGTTGGGCCGTCATATCTGGTGACATTGCACGTACTAAATGAATAATAAATACCGAGATAATGGGTCCCAAAACCGTCCCAATCGATGCATCAAAGAAAAACACCTGATCGAGGCTAAAGCGGTTTTGAAAATTCAGTCCCATGATGGTGCCCATCAAAAGCGGCAAGCTGATCCCAATCAAAGGCGGATGTAAAAACAGCATCAGACAGAACATCACAAACGGTGCTAACACCACGATCAACTGCCAAAAAGCGGTCACATGCGGGAAAATGCCATAGGCGTAGATAAACACCATGAAAGCGGCATACATATTGGCGCGAATAAACATTTTCAATGCAGGAACAGGGTTATCCATTGCAGTTAAAATACAGGCACTGATCGCAGCCATTTCGGCCATCATAAATCCAGCTTTCCAACCACTAACGATCCAAAAACCCGTAGAAATTAAAATAATCAAACATGCAGACACCCCGCCACGAATGGCAACCCCCGCATCTCGGTGCAAAGTCGGATAATGACTATTGCCCAAGGCGGTCAGTGTAGCTGGTAAAGTGGAGTCGCCTTGCTGTACCCGCTGCCAAAGCAAGCGAATCGCACGAATATTCTGAATAAAATGGCGAATATCCATTTTTAGACTGCCCAAAATCACCTGTTGTGATGGCAATGCCTGTGCCTGAATCTGTTGAAAATCTTGCTCAAACTGTTCAGGCAATTGATTAAGTTTACTTTCCTCAATCTGATGTTGATCTAATAAAAACGCGGCAATATGTTCATGGGCTTGCTTGAGTGCCGTCCGATAATGTGTGTCCAGACCGTCTAATTGTTTCATCCGTTCAGACATGGCCACCAAGTTACTGACCAACAAACTCAACTGATGCAAGATTTCCTGCAATGGACGTGTCATGCCTTTTAAGGTAGATTTTTCATATGACAAATGCACCGCCATGACATGTATATCCGCGATATCTCGTGCAATATTGCCAAGATTTTTAGAATAATTTTCTAGTTCGGCAGGCTCTAATAAAATCTGATCAAAAATTTCTTTGGTATCGGCAAAGGTTTTGCTCACGCGTGTTTCGACTGCAGGACTAATATGCATTGGAAATAATGTCGTAGTCACGATGGCACTACATACCACACCCACCGTAATTTCGAGAAAACGCCCCAAAGCCATATCGAAGATCGAAGCGGTATCAATAAAATACACGACGTTAAAACAGATAATGACCGTGGTATAACCCGCCAACATGGAAACATAACTACGAGGCGTACGGTCTAGCAGTGACAAATACAGGCAAAACCCAACCCAAACCGCCAAAAAAACTGTAAACAGTACTGGCATATGGATGAGATGTGGCAGTGCCACCACCGACACGGCCGCCCCTAAGAACGTTCCTAATACACGATACAAACTTTTTGAAGACGTCATCCCTGAATATGGATTCGCGATCACGAAAACGGTGCCAATCGCCCAAATCGGATAAGCCAAATTCAGTACAAAGGCCACATACAATGCCAACATGCCCGCGATGAACGTTTTGGTCGCAAAAATCCAGTCCATTTTATTGGGCCGAAAAGCGAGTATTTGTTTCGTCAGCAGCATGATTGATCTCGTCGGTTTGCTTCTTTTTAGTGAAAACGGCCTCGTATCGAATGCTTAAACATTCGACAGCACAACCTGTATCACGGCACAGGAATGACTAGAAATTTCAATAAGTAAAGAAGCGATTCAAATCGTGTTTCAAACTATTTGAATACAAAAAGTAGTGTGCAACATTGCCTGCGCATCGAAAATATGGGCAATATTTATTCAATATAGGATATTTTCATAGAAATTTTGCTAAAAAAACAAACTATAGTCAATAAAAATATCTTATTTTGATAATTTAACTATATTTTAAATGAATATTTCAGGTTTTTCTTATGCTTTTATCAGGATGCCCCAAGAAACCCTGAGATATTTCAGATTTGTTTCATTTCCAATGTAGAAAAGCGCAACATCAGGCCGAGCAATTTGTTATAAAGTAACTTAACGATTCATTTTTTATTGTGACCAAGCAGGTTCTTATGGCGCTTTCCAGTTTTGGTAAAATTCTCACCGTACTCGACTTATTTTCAGTTGCTCGTCCCATCATCAATGTCGACATTATTAGTGAAGAATTAGGCTTATCTAAACCAACGAGCTATCGCTATTTAAAAGAACTGGTTTCTGCTGAATTATTGCAGCGCCTCAGTGGGACTTCTGGCGATTACACACTGGGTTCAAAAATTGCTGTGCTTGATTTTATTTCTCGCACCACCGATCCATTGGTGCAAATTAGCATCCCCTTCATGAAAGAAATTGTGGAACGCACAGAGTCTTGCTGCTTATTGACGCATCTAAATATCGACTCTTGCATTGATGTACATCATGAACTTTATAAAGACTATGCCGCATTGGCTTATGGTCGAGGTAGCCCGCGTCCAATGTATAAAGGCTCATCGTCTAAAGTAATTTTGTCTCAGTTACCTAAGCAACGGATTTTAGATTATTACCACCGTTTTGCGGACGAGTTATCTCAAGTTGGTTTTGCGCATAATGAAGAAGAATTTATGCAGCAAATGAAAAAGATTAAAAAGCAGGGTTATTATTTTTCCAATGGTGAAGTTGACCCGAATATGTCGAGCCTATCGATTCCGATTAAATTTTCCAGTAAAGAACCCCCACTTGCTTTGACCCTATTGGCGTCTAAAAATCGTTTTGAATTTATGAACTTTCAAAAAGTCGTAGAAATGATGCAAGACTGTACAGCGCGTATTGAGAAAAAATACAGCAGTATGATGGAAGAATCGGACGCCATTTAAATCTGATCAGTTTGCGCATAACTGATGTAATATTGTAAAGATGCTATTTAATTAATCTGATAAATTCATATTATTAATTGAATTTATTAATTATAAATATTGGATAAATTATCATAATATGATTATTGTTCTTTAGCAGTCATCTCAACCATGTGTTCCATGATTTCAGTTGATTGTCGCTATACTCTTCCTCAGAGAAAGAAAAAAGCTCATCTAGATATGGGCTTTTTTTACGGCTGTTGATCATAGAAATAACGAAAGGTTAAATTCACCCTCGGCTCGGTCACTTTCATCGACTTCATTAGGGCATGTTTCCAATACCGTTGGGTTTTCCCACGCATCACAATCAACTGTCCACTTTGCAGTAAAAGCTGTACTTTCTCTTGAGTGCTTTTATGTTTAAAGCAAAACTTTCGGCTTGCGCCAAAACTCAAAGATGCGATCACCACCTGCTGTGTGGGTGAAAGCAAAGATGGCTCATCATCACTATGCCACCCCACCGCTTGCGTACCATTTTCGTATAAATTGGCCAAACAGGAATTAAACGTCTGACCCACCCGTTGCTCAATATGTTGCTTTAAGCGCAGTAAAGCTGGATTCCAGATCAATGCCTGCTTTTGCATGCCTGAATAGTGATACTCATAATGAGCATCTCCATACCAAACCACTTTTCGTTCCGTTTGAAAATACTGTCCATGCAAAATGACTTCATCATGCTGCCAAGCCAACTGCGTGAGGAAATAGCGTAAATATTTTTCACTGTCTTCAGCATTGAAGATCAATCCATAATCTTCAACTTCACCATCATAGGGCAGCAGGTTTGCATGCGGTTCAGGCGTAAATAATTCAAAATTCATCGGTTCAACTCAACACTGTTTGGCACAGCAGCGTGATGCTGATGTCGTGAGCACATTTAAAAAATATCTTAGCCGAAAAACGCTCGTCACAAATCAAAACATTGTCATTACTTGTCGCATAGAATTTTCAGTCTTAGACTAAAGCTCATATTCACAATAAAAATAATTGCTTATGAACTTGTGGCAGCTTTTCCAAAAATTACGTCCATTCGTACAGCCATACCGCTGGCTGGTGGTCGTGACGCTGATCTTGACCTTAATTGGCTCACTCACGGCACAGGTGAATGCCCTGACACTCAAATATGCCGTAGACAGCATCAATCAGCTTTTACAACAAGGCCTCGGTCTAGCCAATGGTTGGCATATATTAATCACCATCACCGTAGTCTTACTGGGAAAAGAAGTCATCAATGCCATCGTGCAATTTGGACAAAAATCGTTTGGTGAAAAATTACGTATTTTAATTTCTCAGGATTTGTCCCAAGGCATTATTGAAAAATTTATCACCTATCGATTGACATTCTTCGATCAACAAGACAACCAAGCAGGTAAGCTCCAAACTCGAATTGATCGGGGTGTCAGCTCGCTCACACGATTGGTTCAAATCTTTTTTATTGATATTTTACCGCTATTTACCAGTGCCATTATTGCACTGGGCTTAATGTATTATGCCAATGTTTGGGTAGGTGTGGTGGCCACAATTATTGTGCCGATTTATTTTTGGCTGACCTTCAAACAATCACAAAAACTAGCAGGCAAGCGCCGTGCCCTACGCGATAATTTTGAAAAGAAAAATCAAGGTATTCTGAGTATTATCAACTCGATAACGGTCATTAAATCTTTTAACAAAGAAGCCGTCGAATCGAAAAAGCAATTAAATCTGCAAAAGTCGCTGACTGAAAACCAGATGCAGACACGGCAAACCAGTTATATCTTTGACGGACTCAAAACCTTTATTGAACAGGTCGGTGTGGTACTGATCATCATTCTGACAGCCTATTTTGTTTTGGATGGGCAAATGAGTATCGGGATGATTATGTATCACGTGTTGTTATTTAATAATGTCTCTGCCCCGATTCGCTCGCTGCATCGTATCTATGATGAAATTAACTCTGCAATGATTTATTCGGAAAGCTTCTTTAACATCTTAGAAGCGGATCATGAAATTGAAACCAGTGGCACTGCTCAACCTCCGATTCAAGGTCAATTTGAATTGAGCAATGTCGACTTTAGCTATCCCAATGGCTTTCAGGCATTGCACCGCATCAACATGACCATCCAACCGAACAAAATCACCGCGTTGGTTGGTTTATCTGGCGCTGGTAAATCGACATTAATTAGCTTACTGGATAAGTTTTATCATCCTCAAGCGGGCAATATCAAACTCGATGGCATCGATTTAGAACAGATTGATACACAGTATTTACGTGAAAATATTGGTTTGGTATTGCAAAAAAATCATATTTTCCCAGGTTCAATTTTTGAAAATATTCGCTATGGCAAAAGTACAGCTACAGAGCAAGAAGTCTTTGATGCGGCAAGGAAAGCCTCGATCCATGATCAGATCTTAAAACTGCCACATGCCTATGAAGCCGATGCTTTACTGCTCTCAGGTGGACAGCAACAACGTATTGCCTTGGCACGCATGTTCCTGAAAAATCCGCCGATTATTTTCTTGGATGAGCCGACTGCGAGTTTAGATGCGATCGCGGCTGAACAAATTAAAAATAGTCTGGATCAAATTAAGCAAGGGCGTACCGTTATCATGATTTCGCATAGTTTGTCGCAAATTATCGATGCCGATTACACCTATGTGATGAAAGACGGACAAATCGTAGAACACGGGGAGCATCATGATTTGTACCATCAAGAAGGTGCCTATAAGCAAATCTTCGATGCGATGGCGAAAAGTTTAAATATTGACAAAATCGCCCGGACTTTTGAGGAAGACGAAGAAACACATAGTTAATTTTAGACCGAAAAAAGCCCATCGTTGGATGGGCTTCATTTATATTAGTTTTAAATCAATTAACGCTGAACTTTTTGCTCAATTTCTTCAACACTGGTGTGACGGACATCTAGACCTTTCACCATATAAATCACTTGTTCAGAGATATTTCGAGCATGGTCACCAATACGTTCAAGTGAACGCAGCACCCAAAGTACATTCATGACCCGAGTAATGTGGCGTGGATCTTCTATCATATACGTCATGAGGGTACGGGTTGCCGATTGGTACTCGCGGTCAATATCAGCATCGGCCAAAAGGACACGTAAAGCCTGATCTACATCCAAACGTGCAAAGGCATCGAGCGCATCATGAATCATCACACGGACTTGGTTGCCAATATGACGTGTTTCCATATAACCACGCGGTGAACCACCCTCTTCACACAAGCTTTGTGCAATACGGGCAATTTTTGCCGCTTCATCACCAATCCGTTCTAAATCGGTGTTGGCTTTCGACATCGCAATCACCATGCGTAGATCAATCGCAGCAGGATGACGACGCGCCAAAATTAGGGTAAGCGCTTCATCAATTTCAGTTTCCATACGGTTCACCGTATTGTCTTGAAATTGAACATCAATCGCCATTGTTGCATCCGTATCCAATAAGGCATGAATGGCATTTGCAACCTGTTGCTCCACCAAACCACCCATGGTCATAAATTTGGTATGCACATCCTGCAACTCTTCATTGAATTGCGAAGAAATGTGATGATTTAAAACAGGATTATTAGGCAAAGCGAGTCTCCACTACAACGTGAATCGGCAGATTTTAGTGCCATATTAAAGCATATTGATTATGAAACTTTTATGACCATGGATTATTTCTTTAGTAGGATCGATGGCTGATTTTTCTGATCGACCAACCATGCATTCATTTCCACTAAATCAGCTTCCGTTAATTTCCCAACGGAGGCTTTGAGTTGCAGTACATGTATTAAATAATCGTACTTAGAATTCAGATAATCTTGACGGGCTGAAAAGGCATTACGCTGTGCCAGTAGCACATCAACCATAGTTTTCAGACCTTCTTGGTACTGGGCTTGTGAGGCCAAAGACACTTGCGCGGAAGAATCCATTGCAGCTTTACGTGCCTGTAATTTACTTTGATCCGTTTCGACTTGCATATATGATTTTTTTACATCAGTTTGTGCTTTTCGAATCGCTGCATCCACCAGTGCTTGGCTTTTTTCAACATTGATCGCCGCTTGCTTAATGGATTTCTGTGTCCGTCCACCATTAAACACATTCCAGTTCATTTCAATCCCCACCTGATCAAATTGACCATCTTGCGACATGATGGATTGTGGACTTTGCTTGTTATACCCATAGGTCCCTACCGCTTCAATCTGAGGATATAAGGCGGCTTTTTCGACACGTTTACCATCTTCCGCATAACGTTGTTGCATACGCGCTTGTAAAATGCCTAGGTTCTGCTCCTGAGCCAGTTCTTCCCACGCTTGTACATTGTTTGGAATCGGTTTTTCAAACTGAAAATCTTCACGTAACACCGCCAAATTTTCTCGATATGGCCCAATCAACTGTTGTAATTGTTCCTGCGCCAAAACCAATTGAACATTGGTTGCCATGCGGTTGGCCCGAGCATTTTGATATTGAGCATTGGCTTCGCTGACATCACTTTTTGCCACCAAACCTTCTTTTAATTTAGCATTCATCATGCGCAGCTGTTCCGATAGCGCCTGTTCTTCTTGTAAGTTGGCAACCGTCAATGCTTGCTGACGTAGGACATTAAAATAAGCTTCAGAGACATTTAAAATATGATCTTGTTTTTGAATCCGCAGATTGATTTCACTTAAATTAATCGAGGTCTTGACTTGCTTCAGCCCTTCCCATGCATCCCAACGAAAAATGGGCTGACGAGCAGTGAGCGCAATTTGTCTTGTTGTGGTGCTGTCTGGCATGATCAGCCCGGCTTGAGCGCCACTTTGGTTGGAATTTTGATTTTTTCGGGTCACATTTCCGGAGATTGTTACCGTTGGAAGTAAGTTCCCATTGGCAATCCCCAAATTCAATTTATCCGCTTCATATTGTAGTTTATTGGCTTGCCAATTGGGGTCTTCTTGTTTTGCACGTTCATAAGCTTGCACAAGGTCTAGCGCACACGCCCATTGACTCGTGAAAAGCAAACAAAGACCCACCACAACTTTTTTGTTCATTTTTTTTGTAAATTCCTAATATTCAAATACCCGAGATTGAATATTCAAGCCTAAAACTAAGCAGATACTAATCATATCCTTGCAAATTTCCGTATGATTTTTATTAATTTTTTATATCAAATGCGACAAAACCGGATAATTTCAGTCGTTTTCGGACACTACTCACAACGCTATAACAAAGAACTGTACAATAGTACACATATTGCACGTGTTTCATCTATAAAATAGTCGACATTCCATCGGACAATACCACTTCTATAGCGCATCGAGTTCCTGTGTCAAAATTTTTTCAGCTGCCTGCAAAGTTTAGTGTAATGTTTTTATGTTTCAGTATGTTGAATGGATGCCAACAACAGCCTGAACCACAACCTGCACCAGAGTTTCCCAACAATAAGACTGTTCAAAAAGAAGCAGTCGATTTGTCTTTGCTGTGCCAAAAACTTGAAAAAAACATGCTGGAAATAGACGATCAACGCACAACTTTCGCTTTAGAACAAATCAACCAAGATCTCAAAGTCTGCTTACCGCTGTTAAAAGCGGACGAACAAAAAAAATTACTACGCTTGTCCAATCAAATGTATCGTAACTTTTTACATGTTGAACGTACGGCTCAACAGCAAATGGCGTTCGAACAATTTGCCTTTGATATGGCTCAGCATCCCACAATTCAACAAAATCATTATGAGCAGCTCACCGCCCGAGATCAGTATTTACTGAAACATAAAGGCCAAGCCTATGTAGAATTGTTCGATGCAGGTGAAGGACAATTACGCTATCGCCGAAGTCCTGAATATTTAGCCAAAATTTTTGCGCCTTATATGGAAGAACCTGAGCAGGTCTTCATTGAAAAACTGGCTGAACAAAATGCACAACCTGCCTTGCTGCAACAAAGTTTAGCCATTGAGCCGCAAGAGATTGCAACACGTGCTATTTTTTGGGAAGACTATCTCAAACAATATCCAAATAGCCCCTACAAAAAAGATGCACAACAATTGCTATATCAATATAGCCAGTTGTTATTTATTGGTTCGGCACATAGTCCCGTTTCTAATGATTTTTCAGACCGCCTCAGTATTCAAGCCAGTTCTTTAGAAGAAATTGAACGCTTGGCTCAATTAAAAAACTCCAAATTGGCAGATCAGGCGCGTTTATTTTTAAAATTATTAGATCAAAATGCTGCTGCATCTAATCAGCGATCAGAAGCGCAGCTGTTGAATTTAATTGGTGTCCGCAATCCTGATCCGCATTATAAGAAAGACTGTTTTAGTGACGCCATCTGTGTAAATCAGTCCTCTACTTAGCCAATGCAAGTTCAATTGCACATGTGCCTAGCCAAAATTCTGCACTGCAAAATCGATGAAAAATAACACTGTTTTAAAACAGCCTTCATGCTAATATCCGCACAAAGCTTGACGGAGCGCAGGTAATTTCCTGCTGAGATCATCTAAATTTAGTTCGCTAAATTTAAGGATGAGTACCGTTGAACCTGATCAGGTTAATACCTGCGTAGGAATCAAGCCATCTAAAAACTTAAGCCCTTCTTATCTCTTGGTTTTACGCCTTTATTTTCAGGTGAATCCATCAGATAAACTGCCACGTTTTTGGTCGTGCTTGATTCGTTGATGTCATTCATAAGGATCATTGCAATGAACCAATTAACGAATCTCACCGCTTCAGATCGCGCTGCTCAACATGAACAAGATGCTAAAGATCTCACTCGTATTCTCCCTGCATCAAAGAAAGTCTATATCCAAGGCTCACGTCCAGATATTCGCGTACCAATGCGTGAGATCAGTCTTACAGATACGCCTACAGGTCTGGGTGGAGAAAAAAATCTACCGATTATGGTCTATGACACCTCTGGTGCTTATACCGACCCCAATATTCAAATTGACCTGAATCAAGGCCTGCCCAATGTCCGTGAATCTTGGATCGAGTCTCGAAATGATACGGAAATACTCGATACCTTAACTTCAAAATTTGGACAAGAGCGTCTTCGAGATATTCGTACTGCAGAGATTCGTTTTGCGCATATTTCAAAACCGCGTCGTGCTCGTCGTGGACACAATGTCTCTCAAATGCACTATGCCAAACAAGGCATCATCACCCCTGAAATGGAATACATTGCGATTCGTGAAAATCAACGTCAGCGTGAAGGTGTTGATATGCGCCAACATGCCGGTCAAAATTTTGGCGCACGCAATTTAACTGAAATCACCCCAGAATTTGTACGTCAAGAAGTGGCTGAAGGTCGTGCCATTATCCCTGCCAACATTAACCACCCTGAATGTGAACCGATGATTATTGGTCGTAACTTCTTGGTGAAAATCAATGCCAACATTGGTAACTCAGCACTTGGTTCAAGCATCGATGAAGAAGTGGCAAAAATGACTTGGGCAACTCGTTGGGGCGCTGACACCATCATGGATTTATCGACAGGTAAAAATATCCATGAAACCCGCGAATGGATTATTCGCAACTCCCCTGTACCGATTGGCACCGTGCCGATTTACCAAGCTTTAGAAAAAGTTGATGGTGTCGCAGAGGACTTAACCTGGGAAATTTTCAAAGACACACTGATTGAACAAGCCGAGCAAGGTGTCGATTATTTTACGATTCACGCAGGCGTGCTGCTTCGTTATGTTCCACTCACCGCCAACCGTTTAACTGGTATTGTGTCACGTGGCGGATCCATCATGGCGCAGTGGTGCTTAGCGCATCATGAAGAAAACTTCCTGTATACGCATTTTGATGAAATCTGCGAAATCATGAAAGCCTATGATGTGTCATTCAGTTTAGGTGATGGTTTACGTCCGGGATGTATTCAAGATGCCAACGATGAAGCCCAATTTAGTGAATTACGCACCTTAGGTGAATTGACTCACCGTGCATGGGAGCATGATGTACAAGTCATGATTGAAGGCCCAGGCCATGTACCAATGCACATGATCAAAGAAAATATGGATCTACAACTCGAGGTTTGCAAAGAAGCGCCTTTCTATACCCTTGGACCACTCACCACCGATATTGCCCCGGGCTATGACCACATTACCTCTGCCATTGGTGCGGCAATGATTGGTTGGTATGGCACCGCCATGCTGTGTTATGTGACCCCGAAAGAGCATCTTGGTCTACCAGATAAAAAAGACGTCAAAGACGGCATTATCACCTACAAAATTGCAGCCCATGCCGCAGACCTTGCCAAAGGTCATCCCGGTGCGCAGGCCCGTGACAATGCATTATCCAAAGCACGCTTTGAATTCCGCTGGGAAGACCAATTTAATCTGAGCTTAGACCCTGATACAGCGCGCAGCATGCATGATGAAACTATGCCGAAAGAAGCACATAAATCGGCCCATTTTTGTTCGATGTGTGGACCTAAATTTTGCTCGATGAAAATCACACAAAATGTGAGAGATTATGCAAAAAATCAGCAAGATATGCAGCTTTCTTCAGAATCTAATCCTGAAATTGAAACGGGTTTACAAAGCATGAAAGCGGCCTATCATGAACATGGTCAAAAGTTGTACCACAAAGTGTAAAGCTTAAAAAAAATCTTTTGTATTCAACAAAATCTCGGTTAGGATGAAATGGAAGATTTCATCCTAATTAGCGCTTATGAATATTATTAAACAGGCCACATATAACAAAAAAGATTACAGCATTGAAGGGCGTGAACATCTTTATAAAGGCTTTATTCAAGTTGAAAAAGTTCAGCTTCGACACCGCTTATTCCATCAAGACAGCATGATTCCAACCATTCAGCGTGAATTGATTCATCGTCCTGAAGCAGCAGGTGTACTGATTTATAGCCATCAACAACAAAAATTTGCCTTAATTGAACAATTCCGCATTGGGGCGATTGATGATGAAACTTCGCCATGGCAACTAGAGATTATTGCCGGCGTGCTCGATGGTGATGAATCTGCTGAAAGCTGCATCCGCCGTGAAAGTTTGGAAGAATCAGGCTGTGAATTAGATGCACTACAGCATTTATTTAGTTTTTATCCCTCTGCGGGTGCCTGCGCGGAATTATTCCACCTTTATAGTGCTGAAGCTGAACTTCCTGAACATGGCGGAGTCTTTGGCATGCCTGATGAAGGAGAGAATATTCAATTGCATATCTTAAACTATGCTGATATTCCTGAATTATTAACCAATGGTCGGCTAAAAAACGCACCTGTCATTATGGCCTTGCAATGGTTACAACAACAAATACATACTACAAGGAATGTCTAAGGGGAAGGACATGACTTTAAGGGATACACCACAATACGACTGGACACTGATCCAGATCTCGGACACACATTTAATGGATCAGGAAGATCTTGAATTTGTCCGCATGAATCCAGAGCAGAGTTTTCACGATGTGATTCAACAAATTCAGTTGAACCATCATCACATCGATACGCTTGTCCATACTGGCGATCTTGCACAAGTGCCGGTAGAGCGTACCTATGCGCGTTATCTCGAATATATGCAACAGCAGCCGTTTCCGTTTTATCAGATTCCGGGGAACCATGACGAAGCGTCTTGCTTCCCATTTCATCAACAGGAAGATCGTGTTCACTGCATCGCATTAGGCAATTGGTGTCTGATTTTACTGAACAGTGCGGTTAAAGGAAAAGTGGATGGTTGGGTATCACAACAGCAGTTGGAACAATTAGATCAGTTACTCACAGCACACCCACAGCAACACATCATTGTGGCATGCCACCACCACCCTTTTGCCATGCAATCGCATTGGATAGATCAGCATAAACTAAAGAACGCTGAACATCTCATAGATGTGCTTTCACGCCATGACAATGTCAAAATTGTACTATGCGGACACGTACATCAAGACTCGTCTAATCAATGGCGCAATATTCAGTTTTTATCGACGCCTTCGACCAGTGTTCAGTTCAAACCGCATAGTGAAAATTTTGCCTTAGATGAGGCTTTACCAGGGTATCGTGCACTCTATCTGAATGATAATGGTGAATTTAAAACTGAAGTTGTTCGGGTCAAATTAAAACAACCTCAAATTAATGTTGAAATTTCAGGTTATTAACTTTTCAATTTGATTTTTTTGCTTTACTTTATGCCTTCTAAAGGAAAAGTGATAGTTAGAATCCAAACATCAAAGACTATCAATAAGCAGAAAAAGTCTATATGATGACGACCCCCACAGAAGGAAACTCTGTGTTGGGTGGATAAAAAACTTGCATATCACCATATTTTTTGCGTATAGATATATGCATATGATGAGGAATGCCCTATATGGCGAATGACAACCAAAATCAAGTCTTAGACGAACAAACTGATGTAGTAGACGAAAAGTCTACCAAACGCGTGCGCAAATCAAAGCCAAAGGCGACTGAAGGTGGTTCTACTGCAAGCTTATTTGGTATTGAACCTTATCAGCCTAAAAAGAATGAAGAATACATGTCTGAAGGGCAACTTGAGCATTTCCGTCACATCTTATTGGCGTGGAAAGCTGAGTTAATGTCAGAAGTAGACCGTACTTTGAATACCATGCAAGACGAAAATACTGCGCTTCCAGATGTGAACGACCGTGCAACGCAAGAAGAAGAATTTGCGATTGAACTTCGTACACGTGACCGTGAACGTAAACTGATCCGTAAAATTGAACAATCAATTGACGCGATTAAAAATGATGACTACGGTTTCTGTGAAACGTGTGGTATCGAAATTGGTTTACGTCGCCTAGAAGCACGTCCAACAGCAACTTTATGTATCGACTGCAAAACACTTGCAGAGATCAAAGAGAAGCAAAATAACGGTTAATTCTGTGTTGAGTAATTCCTCTCTAGCCCTCCCTTTAGATAAGGGAGGGAAAGCTGCAGAGCATTACGTGGGTCGGTTTGCGCCATCGCCAACCGGCCCTTTGCATTTTGGCTCTTTAATTACAGCAGTCGCAAGCTACTGCGATGCCCGTGCGCATCAGGGGCAATGGGTCGTTCGTATCGAAGATACCGACATTCCACGTATATTTCCCGGCAGCGAAGAACACATCTTACGTTGTATTGATGCATTTCAATTCGAACCAGATACCGAGATCATTTTCCAAAAAGACCGCCTTGAAATCTATGAGCAAGTCATTGCGCATTTGCATGCCCAAGACTTGGTCTATGCTTGTCAATGCACCCGAAAAATGCTCGGTTCAAATCATATCTATCAAGGCACATGTCGTAATCTTGGCCTTCCCCTTCAGGATCAGGCTATTCGAATCAAAGTCGATGCACAGAAGATTTGTTTTACCGACCGCTTACAAGGGACGCATTGCTCCAATCTGCAACAGGATTTGGGTGACTTTGTCTTAAAACGCCGTGATGGCATTATCAATTATCAACTTGCTGTCGTGGTGGATGACTACCTACAAGGGATGACCCATGTTGTACGTGGGGCTGATCTTTTGGACAATACCGAACGTCAAATTTGGCTCGGACAGGTTTTGGGTTATCCACGCCTTGAATACATGCACTTGCCATTGGCAATGAATAATCAGGGACAAAAACTGTCAAAACAGAATATGGCTCAAGCTCTTGATTTAAGCCAAGCGGCACCTTTATTACAACAAGCATTGCAAGCCCTACACCAACCGCCAGTCGACTTGGATACGCCACGTATTATGCTACAACAGGCGATTGCGCAGTGGGATATTCAACAAATTCCCCATGGCACAGCATTGCCTCAAATCTATCAATAAACCCACATCCCTATCTGAGCCAATCACTCGATATTCAATTGAATTATGCTTTAATAAAGTGATCAATCGACCATTGGAGAGCCTAATGTTTTTTATTTTTGGAGTTGGTCCGAAACCCAAAGTCATTGAAAAGAGCCAATTTACTTGCCCTGTCTGCCGCAGCAGAACTCAGTATGAGTTAAAACAGCAACGTAATTATTTTTCTTTATTTTTTATCCCATTGATTCCCCTTTCTAAAGCCAAGGCCAGCTTTGTCAAATGTCTCCATTGTGGAACGGAGATGCCAGCCAGTGTCCTCCACCATGCATCTCCCGATCCGCAACGAGATACGAATTTAGAAGCTTGATTCTTCTTTACTTGGGTTTACTTCTTTGGTCGTGGCATCGATCTTTAAGATCAGACTCACCATAACCGCACAGATAATCAAAGAAGACCCCCCATAACTAATAAACGGTAAGGTCAAACCCTTGGTAGGAAGCATGCCCATGTTCATGCCGGCATTCACCAAAATTTGCAGCAAGAAGATAATACTAATGCCATAAGCCAAGTAGCCTGCACGTAAGTATTGATGACGTAAAGCACGATGACCAATGCGAATACAGCAGACCAACATCACAAATGACAGCGTCAATACGGTCAAAATCCCAAAGAAGCCAAATTCTTCGCCCAAAACCGCCAACATGAAGTCGGTATGTGCCTCAGGTAAATACGACATTTTTTGAATACTATGACCCAAGCCGACACCAAACCATTCACCGCGACCAAAAGCCATTAATGCATTCGACAACTGGTAGCCTGCGCCTAATGGATCATTCCATGGATTTGAGAAGGACATCAAACGTTCTAAACGATAAGGTTCAAATAAAATCAAGAACACAAAGGCCATGATGATCGCACCAAAGGCAATTGCGAACTGAATCAACGGTGCACCTGCGAGGAAGAATACCCCTAGCATAGTTAAGGCAATCACCACAGTCGCCCCTAAATCGGGCTCTGCCATGACTAAACCGACAGTTGCAGCCATAATCACTGCCAATCGTACCAAGCCCTTGATATTATTGCGGACTTCTTCAGCACGTCGTACCACATAGTCCGCGGTAAATATCGCCATCATGACTTTGGCGACCTCCGAAGCCTGTAAGGTGAAACCAGCGATCCGAATCCAACGTTTAGAACCATTGACTTCTGTCCCGACAGCCAATACGGCAGCCAGTAAGATAATCGTGATAATCCATAAAAAGAAAGTGTTATTAAACCAAACATTCAACGGCACTTTATAGGCGATATAGGCGGCGGCGGCGGCGGCGGCAATCGAAATACCGTGTCGTGAAATGTAATGAAAGGCATTTTCATGCATGCGTTCTGCATAGGGCATAGATGCAGATGCCACCATGATCGAACCAATACACAACAATGCCAAAACACAGAACACCAGAACATTGCGCACGTTGACCTCGGCAGGTAACCGAGGAAGCCAACGCTCTACAACTTCATTTATTCTATTTATGGTCGTCTGAGCCAACCCAGCCATACAACTTTCCTTATCGTTCTTTTAAACGAGTGCATTCACACAATCAACAAATTGGTGTCCACGCTCACTGTAGCCTTTAAACATATCAAAACTTGCGCAGGCTGGAGATAATAACACCACATCATTGACTACCGCATTTTGTTGGCACAGCTCAACCGCTTGTTTCAAACTTTCAGCATGAATCAGCGTGGTTGTCCCTTCAATCGCTTTTTCAATAATTGGACGATCTTCACCAATCAACACCGCAACTTTGGCATATTTTGAAAGTGAATCACGCAGCGCAGTAAAGTCCTGCCCTTTGCCTTGACCACCTAAAATAATCGCCACTTTACCGCCTTTGGCTTCAATCGCAGCACCCAGGCCATCAATCGCAGCTAAAGTCGCACCTATATTGGTACCTTTAGAATCGTTATAATAACGAACACCATGCACTTCTTTGACAAATTCACAGCGGTGCTCTAAGCCTTTAAAGGTTTTCAAGGTTTCCAACATGCCTTCGAGTGGTAAACCAATCGCTTCACCCAAAGCCAAACATGCCAAGGCGTTTGCCACATTATGTGTCCCTTGGATATACATATCTGCACTTTTCAGTAAACGCTCACGACCACGTGCCAACCAAATTGTGCCATCAGTATCGCGCAGAATACCGAACTGATTCATATCTGGTGCATTTAGGCCAAAGCTTTGCATTGGAGTAATATCTGGAACCAATGGACGTGTTAATGAGTCATCACGGTTATACACGACTTTTTTCACCGCTTGGAAAATACGATGCTTCGCAGTGTGATAGCCCATCATATCGCCATGACGGTCCAAATGGTCTTCACTCATGTTCAACACCACAGCCACTTCTGCTGCCAAGTTCGACGTGGTTTCTAATTGAAAACTTGAAAGCTCTAAAACATAAAGCTCTGGATCATCTTTGGTGAGATCCAAAGCCGGTCGACCCAGGTTACCACCCACTGCCACTTTTTTGCCTGCATCTGCTGCCATAAGACCAAATAAAGTTGTTACGGTACTTTTCGCATTCGAACCTGTAATTGCGACAATCGGCTTATCCGTCGCACGACGTAAAATTTGAATTTCTGAAACCACAGGAATGTTGGCTGCAATGGCCGCCTGAATTTGCGATAATTTTGGATCTAGCCCCGGGCTGATAATAATTTCTTCTGCTTGGAGTAATAAATCTTGATCCAACTGACCAAAACTGGTTTGTACATCACTTGGAATTTGATCATGACCCGGTGGGACTGCTCGTGAATCGGTGACTGCAACGCGGTAGCCATGGCTATGTAAGAAATTCACTGCGGAAACACCAGAAATCCCTAATCCGGCAACAACCTTCAATCCACCACGCTGTATTAACATTTTCGCCCCATTTTTTGGTCAGTTTTTAAATCTGACAAAATGTTAGCACTTTGCTGTTTTGAATGCTTTTTATGTTTTCACTTTCTCGCAGTTTTTTTGTGTCCGCTCGTAAAAAACCGCCCATCTCGGGCGGTTTCTTCACGCAACGGGCGGTGAGCTTATTTCCACTTCACCGCTTGTACTTCAGCTTTTTTTGCAGATGAATTATCCGAAGCTGAACATCCACAACCGCCTGCACAGCCTGCTGCCATTTTTGGCTTTAACCATTTGGCTAGACTGTTCCAACCACGGTTTGCACAGTGCTCAGATAAAGTTGTGAAGACTGAGTTCGATGTTTTTGGAAATACCTTCTTAAACACCACGACAGCACTCCAAATCACCAATACCGCAATAATTATTGATTCAAGCATGTCTCTCTCCTTTGTTCAGCTTTTGCCATTCACAATTCAGAATCCAAAATAGCGTGTTGCAAATTGATACGTGATGAATGCCATTAAATAAGCCAAACCAAATAAATAGATGGTCATGAAACTCACCGTTTTCAAGGAGCCAGTTTCACGTTTAACTGTCGCCAGTGTCGCCAAGCAATGTGGCGCATAAATAAACCATACCAATAATGATAGACCGGTTGCCAATGACCAACCCAATGACCCATCGCTACTAATTAAATTTGCCAGACCTTGAGACATGGCATCTTCATCAGTTGCAGACAGGGCATACACCGTACCCAATGCCGCCACAACGACTTCACGTGCCGCCATCGCTGGAATTAAGGCAATACAGATCTGCCAGTTAAACCCTAATGGTGCAAAAATCGGTTGTAATACATGCCCAAGCATACCTGCCAATGAATAATCAATATCCGGCAAGGTTGCGCCTTCTGGCGGTTGCGGGAAAGTACACAAGAACCATAACAAAATCGATAAAGCGAAAATGATGCCACCAACACGCTTCAAGAAGATCTTGGCACGGTCCAGTAAACCAATCCAAACACTCTTAATATCTGGGAAACGGTAGCTTGGAAGTTCCATCAATAAGGCATGCTGTGATTTATCTTTTTGGAAGAATTTCAGCACTGTTGCCACAATTAAGGCACTCACAATCCCTGCTGCATATAATGCAAATAACACCAAGCCTTGTAAGTTAAAGACGCCCCAGACCATTTGCTGTGGAATAAATGCTGAGATCAGCAAGGCATAAACCGGTAAACGTGCCGAACAGGTCATCAATGGCGCAACTAAAATCGTTACCAGACGATCTCGGGGGTCTTGAATACTCCGAGTTGCCATGATGCCCGGTACAGCACAGGCAAAGCTCGACAGCAAAGGAATAAAAGCACGTCCACTCAAACCCGCTTTAAACATCAGCTTATCTAGCAAGAATGCTGCACGTGGTAAATAACCTGATTCTTCTAAAACCAAAATAAAGAAGAATAAAATTAAAATCTGCGGCAAGAACACCACTACACCGCCTGCACCAGCAATGATCCCATCAACCACCAAGCTGTTCAGGAGTGGATGTGAAATGTGTTCACCGACTAATTCACCGAACCAACCGAAGAAGGTTTCAATACCATCCATAAACGGCGCAGCCCACGCAAACACCGCTTGGAAGATAATAAACATCATCACCGCTAAGGTAATTAAACCAAAGACTGGATGTAGAAAAATTTTATCGAGAAAGTCTGAGCGTTTATCTTCATGATCAACAAACACCACCACGTCTTTTAAAATTTGTTCAATTTTTTCGTGGTTAGTCCCAGAAAGATTGGTATCACTTAATGACGCATCTGGTTTTCTGAAGCCTTCGGCATCCAAAGCGCCCATTAAGTTTTCAATACCTGCATTACGTACAGCAACGGTTTCTACAACAGGAACGCCCAAACGCTGAGACAGCTTTTGGGTATTGATTTGCATGCCACGACGACGTGCTTCATCCATCATGTTGAGGACAAGTAAAATTGGACGACCCAAATCGATCATTTCCATGACCAAACCGAGGTGCAATTTTAAGTTTGTCGCATCAACTACACATAAAAAGACATCTTGATGCCCTTCTTCTGCAATTTTACCTTGCACGACATCACGCGTAATGGCTTCATCAGGACTCGTCGCTTCTAGGCTATACGTCCCCGGCAAATCCAAAACTCGAACAGATTTACCCGATGGCAAAGTAAATTGACCCACCTTTCGCTCAACCGTTACCCCAGCATAGTTTGCAACTTTCTGACGTGTGCCCGTTAAATGATTGAATAATGAAGTTTTACCACAGTTTGGATTACCAACGAGGGCAATACGTAACGCATCACTCATGCTGATGCCCCTTCCATTGCTATTTCCACTTTTTCAGCTTCTACTTTTCGCAGTGCGAAGCGAGTAAACCCAACTTGAATTAAAATCGGGTCACCACCAAAAATACCTTTGGTAATCACCTGTACTTTTGTTCCGGGAACAAAACCCAAAGTCTCTAAACGGCTAGCGACTAAATCAGCCGGAGCATTGTTGCCATTCTGGTTACGATGTACCTTATGAATGACTGCGCTTTGTTTCACTTTCAAATCAGATAATCGCACGCAACTAACCCTAAAAAATTTTGAACATTATACAAACAAATGAGAATAATTAACAAATCGGATTCGATTTCAATTCTCATTTAACAATCTAGCATCGACACGACTATTTTTTTAAATTACATTGCATTAAACCATTGTGATTTCTTGGTTTAATTTCGAAAATGAGCGGCACATGTTAAATAAAAAACCACGTATTCCTACCCCAGTCCAAATTCCAGAAACACTCAGTTTTTTACACGGATATCGTGATGATTTAATAGCTCAAACCGTCAGTCCACACACTCGAAATGCATATTTATCTGATTTAATTCAATGCAGTGAATGTCATACGCATGTCATGACTGATTGGAGCAGTGACGACATTTCAGATGTCTTGCTTAGCCTGACTAAACAAGGAAAAAGCCCTCGCTCGATCGCCCGCTCACTTTCTGCACTGCGTTCATTTTTCAAGTTCTTACGCGAACAAAAAATACGCAGCGACAATCCTGTTGCAATCCACAAAACACCCAAATTGGGTCGTGCTCTACCAAAGGATTTATCTGAAGCAGATGTTGAAGCCCTGATTAATGCCCCAGACCTCAACACCGCATTGGGTCTACGTGATCGTGCCATGCTCGAAGTGCTGTATGCCTGTGGTTTACGTGTCTCTGAGTTATTAAATTTAAGATTAGAACTGATCAATCTTAAACAAGGCTATTTACGAATTACCGGTAAAGGCAATAAAGAACGCTTAGTTCCTTTAGGTCAAATGGCGGTGGAATGGATCGAGAAATATTTAGCCGAAGCGCGCCCCGTCTTATACAAAAGCGCAACCGATGCTTTATTTCTCACTCAACTCGGTGGAATGATGAGTCGCCAAAACTTTTGGTACGCGATTAAACGCTATGCGCTCATTGCAGGCATTCAAGCCGAATTATCACCACATACCTTACGCCACGCCTTTGCCACGCATTTGCTCAACCACGGTGCCGACTTACGTGTAGTGCAGATGCTGCTCGGCCACAGTGACTTGTCTACCACGCAAATTTATACCCATGTCGCGCAGATTCGTATGCAAAAATTACATGCAGACTATCATCCGAGAGCTTAACGGCAGGAAATATCAGACCAAGAAGTTCTATTGTGCCCGATATTTTTTGCTATGCTTACTCACCTGTTTGATAAAGCTAAAAGAAAAGGGTTGTTTATGTTATTTACCCGTTCAAAAATTTTTCTCGCATCGACACTTGTTGCCAGCATGGCGTTAGTGGCTTGTTCTAATTCAAATAATGACGAAAAGAAAGATGCGACATTAACGGCAAGTACGCCTGCAACTGGTGAAGCTTCGAATTTATCTGAACGTAATGCTCAGCAGCGTTTAATTGATACTTTGCAATCCAATCTGCAAAAAGCCAATATCAATGCCAAAGTCACTGGGGTGAAAGCGACTGAAGTTCCTAATTTGTTTTGGGTAAGCTTTGAAGGCATGCCTGCGGTCTATGCTACAGCTGATGGTAAATACATTTTCCAAGGCGACGTGGTTCGTTTAGGTGAAAAACAACTCTTTAATGTAGGCGATACACTACAAGCAGAGGCCAACAAAAAATTATTTGATCAATTAAAAACTGAAGACCTACTGATTTATAAAGCCAAAGGTAAAACCAAACACGTAGTTTATGTGTTTACCGATGTCAGCTGTCCTTATTGCCATAAATTACATGAACAAATGGATGATATTAATGCCCGTGGCATTGAAGTCCGTTACATCGCTTGGCCACGTGGTGAACAACACATGCCAATGATGGAAAATATCTGGTGTAGCAAAGACCGTCGTGCCGCATTTGATAAAGCTATTGCCGGTGAGCAAATCGAGCCTGCATCATGTAAAAACCCAGTGCGCAGCATGTATGAAATGGGTCTAAATATTGGTGTGAATGGTACGCCAGCGATCTATAACGCAGAAGGTAAACACATCGGTGCGTACATGTCGGCTTCCGAACTTGAAAGTGCGCTTAAATAACTAATTTTTATAGGCTAAATGAATGTTTTTTATGGGTGGGAATAAAGTGATTTCTACCCTAGAGTCCGAACGTTTTTTTAGCTATGATCTAAACTCACTTAAAGCAATGATGAAATAAATGGAGTGTGACGTGAAACCAGTTCGTCTGGCAATCCTCGGTCTTGGTACTGTGGGTGGTGGTGCCCTTAAACTACTAAAAGAAAATGCTGCTGAGATTAAACGTCGCACCGGTCGTGAAATTGAAATTACCCATGTGGGTACGCGTCGCCCTCGTCCTGATTTAGAACTACCTGCTTCAGTGAAGCAAAGTGCTGATTTATTAGATATCGTCCGTCAACCCGATGTAGACGTTGTGGTTGAAGTTATGGGCGGCATTCACCCTGCGTATGAAGTAATTCGTGAAGCAATCGTTCATGGCAAACAAGTGGTTACAGCCAACAAAGCTTTATTAGCTGAACACGGCAATGAATTATTTAAATTGGCCGATGATCATCACGTTCAGATTGCTTATGAAGCAGCTGTCGCAGGCGGTATCCCAATTATTAAAGTCCTCCGTGAAGGTTTGGCAGCCAATAAAATTGACTGGCTTGCAGGTATTATTAACGGTACAGGTAACTTTATCCTGACTGAAATGCGTGAAAAAGGTCGTGCCTTTGCAGACGTTCTCAAAGAAGCGCAAGAACTCGGTTATGCCGAAGCAGATCCAACTTTCGACGTCGAAGGAATCGATGCAGCGCACAAGTTAACATTGCTGGCTTCTATTGCTTTTGGTATCCCACTCCAGTTTAACAAAGTCTTCACTGAAGGCATCAGCAAAGTCACTGCGCAAGATGTCAAATATGCAGAAGACCTTGGTTTCCGTATTAAACATTTAGGTATTGCACGTCGTGCTGCAACGGGTATTGAGCTTCGTGTTCATCCAACGCTGATCCCTGAAGACCAACTGATTGCCAATGTAAATGGCGTTAAAAATGCTGTATTGGTTCAAGCCAATGCTGTTGGTCCAACGCTTTACTATGGCGCAGGCGCAGGTGCAGGCCCGACAGCATCAGCGGTGGTTGCTGACGTTGTCGATATTGTCCGTGACATCTCATATACCGAAGATGGCGCTGGTACAATTCCACAGCTTGCTTTTGAAGCACTGACCGATTTACCAATTCTTCCACGTGAAGAAATGACCACAGGATACTACATCCGTATTAATGCCGAAGATCAAACTGGCGTTCTTGCTGATGTCACTACGATTTTAAGCCGTGCAGGAATCAGCATCGATGCGATCATGCAACAGCCGCGCTTAAAAGACCTTATTCCTATCGTGATTCTGACTGATCCAGTCAAAGAATCTAAAATGGATGAAGCCCTTCAACAAATTCAAGCATTGCCTGTCATTCATGGCGAAATTGTACGAATTCGTTTAGAATCGCTTGATAATTAATCGGGTCGAGGGGAATATTTCAGTTCCTCTCGCCAAGCTCTACACACAATTGGAACATCATCATGTCTAATGCCAATCGTTATACTGGTTTAGTTGACCGCTATCGCGACCGTTTACCCGTATCTGCAACTACTCGCGCAATTTCTTTGGGCGAAGGTAATACGCCACTGATTAAGCTTGAGAACATTCCACGCATTATTGGCAAAAATGTTGAAATTTATGTGAAGTACGAGGGCTTAAACCCGACTGGTTCATTTAAAGACCGTGGTATGACCATGGCCGTAACAAAAGCAGTGGAAGCAGGCTCAAAAGCGATTATTTGTGCCTCTACAGGTAATACATCTGCTGCCGCAGCGGCGTATGCTGCACGTGCGGGTATTAAAGCATTCGTGTTAATCCCAGAAGGCAAAATTGCCATGGGTAAAATGGCACAAGCGATGATGTATGGCGCAGTAACGATGCAAATCCACGGTAACTTCGATGACGGTATGCGTCTTGTAAAAGAAGTTGCGGATCAAGCACCAGTTACGATTGTAAACTCAATCAACCCATACCGTCTGCAAGGTCAAAAAACCATTGCTTACGAAATCGTTGACGAATTAGGTCGTGCGCCAGATTACCACTGCCTACCTGTAGGTAATGCGGGTAACATCACAGCACACTGGATGGGTTATACCGAAGCTGTGGCGAATCAGCCTAAAGAAGAATTTGTACAAGTGGTTTATGATCCTGAAACTGATCAATTCACAGGTCCAAAACCTGCGGGTCTACCAACAATGGTGGGTTACCAAGCTGCTGGCGCGGCACCATTCCTACGCGGTGCACCTGTAGAAAACCCTGAAACTGTAGCAACTGCGATCCGTATTGGCAACCCACAAAGCTGGAACCATGCTAAAGCAGTAGTCCGCGACTCAGAAGGCTGGTTCGATGAACTTCAAGATGCTGAAATCCTAGAAGCACAGCGTCTACTGTCTATGTACGAAGGTGTATTCGTAGAACCTGCTTCTGCAGCGTCTATCGGTGGTGCGATTCGTGACATTAAAGCAGGTAAAATTGCTGAAGGTTCTGTGATCGTATGTACTGTAACAGGTAACGGTTTAAAAGATCCTGACACTGCCATCAAGCAATGCCAAGACGCCGTGATGTTGTCGATTGATGCAACTATGGATCAAGTTCGCGATTCAATTCTGTCAAATATGTAATTCATATGCTGACTAAATAAAAAAGCCCTGCTCTTGCAGGGCTTTTTTATATCTTGCATTCACTTCAGCATTTAAACGTTGAGTAAATCCAAATACTGAAAGAATGAAAAATCTGAAATCTTATTAAATACGTTTTGGTAACTGGCTCGCCCAATTCATTAAACGTGTCGCATCATTGGTTCGTGCAACTGAAGAATCCGCACCCAATAACACCACTACCGCTGGACGGTTATTCAATGTGGTATGCATCACTACACAGCGCCCTGCTTCATTAATAAATCCAGTTTTTGAAATATTAATATTCCAACCACCATTACGCACTAAAGCATTAGTATTGTTTGATTTCAACACGCGGTAGCCCAAATTAAAGTCATAACTTGGTGTGGTTGAAAATTGACGAATCAAACCATACTGCGAAGCGGTATTCACCAAAATCCCCAAGTCACGTGCCGAAGCGACATTGCCTGGGTGCAAGCCAGTCGATTCCATATAATGAGTCGAGTTCATCCCTAATGAGCGTGCTTTCGCATTCATCGCTGAAATAAATGCAGAACGACCACCTGGATAAGTACGTGCTAATGCCGAAGCCGCTGGGTTTTCAGATTTCATCAAAGCAAATAGCAAAGCTTCTGCGCGGTTCATACTGTCGCCAGCACGCAGCGTTGAACTTGAGCTTTTACAGCCTGAACATGAGAAATCAGACTGTTGTAAGGTAATCTTTTCAGACATGTTTAATCGGGCATCTGAAATCACTACTGCTGTCATGAGTTTGGTAATTGATGCAATCGGTAAAGCGGTATTGCTATTTTTGCTATATAGCACTTCACCAGTTTGACCATCCATAACCAGTGCTGCACGCGCATTTACAGAGGGCTGTCCTGCGTATTGATTGGTATCAATAATACGGACCGTTTTCGATGGTGCTGTCTGTACCACACCGCCTGTACTACGTACAGAAGTAGTCACTTTCGTCGATCCCTGAGGAGATGGCTCTTCAGCGCTATAAGACACGTCACCGTTGAGTAACTGGTTTGCATCTTCAGATGACCAGCTAATATTTGACTGCTGATTTGCAGCACTATTCATCACAATTTCAGCAGAACTGAAACTGCTCATACTGAATAAAATTGACATGCCCAAAACGTGCATGAAGGATTTATTTAATTTTTTCACCATTGCTCACTCAACTCAGGATACTAAACATTTGCGCAAGACCAGCAATATGCCGTACATTGGTCACAACTACGAACATTTTTTGCTCACACATTGTGTATGAAGTTTTTCATTTCATATAAGAATAGGATTGCTAATTTTGTCGTTTCATTGCAAGCTTATTTTGCTTTATGTAACAAAAAAAACAGATTTTGATTTGAGGGAGAGTGTAGGTGATCACAGTTTTGGTGGTAGATGACCATGAATTAGTCCGTACTGGTATTTGCCGTATGCTCGAAGACCATGCAGATGTCCAAGTCATTGGACAAGCCGAATCGGGTGAAGATGCGATTACACTTGTTCGCCAACACCATCCAAATGTCGTTCTATTAGATGTCAATATGCCGGGGATCGGAGGTGTAGAAACCACACGTCGCCTACTTCAAACAGCGCCAGATACAAAAGTCCTCGCAGTCAGTGGACTTGCTGAAGAACCCTACCCGTCTTTATTATTAAAAGCAGGTGCCAAAGGCTATATCACCAAAGGTGCACCAGTTACTGAAATGGTCCGTGCGATTAATAAAGTGATGCAAGGTGGCAAATATTTCAGTGCAGACATTGCGGAACAACTGGCCAGCTCATATTTGTCTGATACACAACAATCACCTTTTGACGCCCTGTCTGAGCGTGAAATGCAAGTTGCCATGATGGTGGTCAATTGTATAAGTGCACAAGAAATTTCTGATAAATTATTCGTTAGTGTTAAAACAGTGAATACCTACCGTTACCGCATTTTTGAAAAACTGAATATTGATAGTGATGTCAAACTAACTCACTTGGCAATTCGCTACGGGTTAATCAAACCTTAACACAACGTACATCCAGTTACTTATGACAGAGCGTTCAATTCATAGTGAATTGAACCAGTATCATTTGGGCCTTTGGTACAGTGCTTATCGCTTTATCATCAGTGCCTGTCTGTTACTGGTCTTTTTACTGACCTACACTCAATTCACTTCAGATTATGAATACCCACGTTTATACCTATATGTATTGACGATTTATTTGCTGTTTACCAGCATTCAATTCATGTCGCTTGGACGCTTCAAAGTCCGTATTCCAAACCAGCTACTGCTGTTATTCATCGTAGATGTGATTTCGCTGAGCTTACTGACCTTAGCCATCGATGGACCCAATTTACATTTGAGTTTGCTGTTTGTGATTACGATTTTTGCAGCATCCCTGTTATTAGATGCCCAAAAAGCTTTGGCCATCACCCTCATCGCTGTGATTTGCGTGGTGTATCAACTGTTTTTAGGTTCAATTCTTGAATTTACCTCACTCAAAAATTTAACCAACAGTGCGATTTTGGCTTTTTTATTTTGTGTGGTGTATGGCAGTGCGCAAATTGCCGTGAAACGTTTCCAGTTACTAGAAAATCTGAATTTTTCGCAATCCTTAGAGCTACATCGACTACAAAACATTAACCGCTATATCTTGGAGCAGATTGATACGGGCTATTTGGTGTTGGATGAAAACTGTCATGTGGTGCTGAGTAATCCTGCTGCTTGCCATTTACTCGGCATGCCAAATTTTTATCATCATGATCAATATCCACTGTATACCACGCAGCCCGATTTATTTGAATTACTCAAATTTGAAGATTTAAAAAGCGGTGAAAAATTCCAATTTGAATCCCAACAAAGCCAATACCACATTCAGGTACTCGTACAAAAACTCGTTGTGCCGCATCAAATGCTGACCTTGCTGATTTTACAAGATGCACAAAAACTCAATCAGCAAGTGCAACAACTAAAATTAGCCGCTTTAGGGCAACTCTCCGCCAGTATTGCACATGAAATTCGCAATCCTTTAGCCGCAATTGTGCATGCCAATGATTTATATCCGCAAAGTGATACCGAACAACAGCACATGTTGAATCATATGATTTCACGTCAAGCGGTGCGGATTGACCGAATTATTCAAGACACCCTAAATATGGTGCGTAATAAAGAAACCCACCCTACTCGTCTGAATTTAGAACAATTTTTACCGCTGTTCCTGCACGAAGATCTGGCAGACATTCAACAGAACATTCGGCTCAATGTACAGGCCAAAACCTTGATCGATTTTGATGAGGCACAGTTTAGACAAATTTTAATCAACCTGATTCGTAATGCGATTCGCCATAACAATCCGGACATGTCGTATATCGAAGTGGTGGCGCGTACGGATCAGAAAAAAGTCCAGATCGATGTCCGAGATTTCGGTCATGGGGTTGCTTTACAAAACCGCGCACAGTTATTTCAACCATTTTTTAGTACCGAAATTACTGGAACTGGTTTAGGATTATATCTTGCTCATAGCTTCTGTGAAGCGAATCAAGCACAGCTTTCCTATGTAGAAAAAAAACAGGGAGCTTGCTTTAGGATTGAGTGCTTACAAGCTGTTATTTAATTGTTTTTAGGGGAAAACTGTGGATTCACAACCACTGGTATTGTTAGTTGATGACGAAGAAGACTTATGTATGCTGATGCAGATGTCTTTATCAAGGATGGGGGTTAAAACGCATGTTGCACATCGCCTCGACGAAGCTAAAAAAGCCTTGTCTACCTATAGCTACGATGCCTGCCTAACCGATCTCAACTTACCCGATGGTAATGGTCTACAGCTCTTAGATTGGATGAATGAACACTGTCCTGCCCTGCCCGTTGCTGTGCTTACTGCCTATGGCAACATGGACATTGCCATTGCCGCATTAAAGGCGGGAGCATTCGATTTTGTCAGCAAACCGATCAATCCCAAACATCTTGAACAACTGCTACAAAAAGCCCTGAATAAGCCATTGGCTGAAGACATTACTTCGCAAGATGCTTTAGAGCATAAAATGTTAATTGGTGAATCGCTTCCAATCCAGCAATTGCGTCGAACCTTAAAGAAAATTGCACGTTCACAAGCACCTGTTTTTATTACGGGTGAATCTGGTACGGGTAAAGAGGTCGTAGCCAATCTGGTTCACCGTTTAAGCAACCGTAATGAAGGGCCCTTTATTGCTATTAACTGTGGGGCAATTCCCACAGAGTTAATGGAAAGTGAACTTTTTGGCCATAAAAAAGGCAGCTTTAGTGGTGCCACCCAAGACAAACAAGGTCTGATTCAATCTGCACATGGCGGTAGCTTATTTCTGGATGAAATTGCCGAACTACCTTTAGCCATGCAAGTTAAATTGCTACGCGCAGTACAGGAAAAACGTATTCGTCCTGTAGGTTCAGACTGTGAAATTGACGTTGATTTCCGTGTGATCAGCGCCAGCCATCAGGACTTAGAAGCACTCGTCCAACAAGGTCGCTTCCGCCAAGATTTATTCTTCCGCATCCATGTGATGGATTTAGTGTTGCCTGCCTTACGTGAACGTGGCGACGATATCCTCTTATTGGCTCAACATTTTATTCAAAAAATTAGCCATGAATGGGAAATTGCCACTAAGCCTCTGACTGAACGAGCGAAAAACTTCCTACTCAACCAATATTATCCGGGTAATGTCCGTGAACTCCGCAATATTATCGAACGTGCCATGACCCTCTGCGATGATGATCAGATTGATCTTCAACATCTGCAAAGTGCGCCATTAAGACAACCAAGTGCTCAGTTCAATTCCGCTCCAACAACGAATGAATCCGCTCAGCTAGGTGCAAACAGCAACGAACAGAGTGTGGTCCCTCGCAAACTACCTGAAGAAGGCTTAGAGCTCTTTTTAGAAAATATCGAAAAAGAAGTGCTCATGAATGCGTTGAACATCACCCACTGGAACCGAACCCTTGCCGCAAAAAAATTAGGCATGTCATTCCGTTCATTGCGCTATCGTTTGAAAAAATTCGGTTTAGATACCGAAGACGAAGAGTAAAAGTTTTCCAGCGTATTGCTGTTTATTTTTGATTCAGCAATAACTCTGCAACATGATCGACATAGTGATCTTCAAGTGCATCATGTTGCAGCGGATAGTTATAGTCTGGCTGCACTCCAATTCCTTCAATCATTTTGCCATTCGGTGTCAGATATTGCGACACAGTCATTTGTAAAGCCGCACCATTACTCAATGGAAATAGTTTTTGAACCACACCTTTACCATAACTTTTCTCACCCGCTACCCATGCACGTTTATGCTCTTTTAATGCTGCGGTAAAGACCTCTGCGGCAGAAGCAGAACGATTGTTGATTAAAATACCAACTTTCATATTTTGAAATTCAAAACTCGGTAAAGCCTGAAACTGTTGGTCACCCTCAGATCGACTTCGAGTCGACACAATAATGCCCTGATTCAAAAATAAATCGGCAGACTCCACTGCTGCGGACAATAACCCGCCGGGGTTATTTCTTAAATCAAACAATACAGCTTTGACACGTGAACCATGACTTTCAATTAAACGCTTAATTTCATTGGCAGTATCTTGTTGAAAAACTTTAACGTGTAAAACTAAAACCTGATTATTTAATAATTTAGATTCTATATCTGTTTCAACTTTAGTGTTTCTGACCAAATTGACCGGTTGACTTGCAGTTATCAGCTGTAGATTCAGCGTCGAGCCGATACTGCCGGTGAGCAGGTGTCGCACTTGATCTTGATTGAGTTTTTTGAGTTCTTGATCATCAATTTTAAACACCGCTGCGCCATTTTTCAGATCTAACTTTGCTGAATCGGCATCAGGCTTTAAATTGGTGATGACCCATTGCTGTAGACCTGCATCAAAGCGCAAATTGAAATCCACACTCGCAATATCCCCTTCGGTGTATTGCAAAAGCTGCTTATAGTCTTCAGGTGAAAGATATCGTGAATAACGGTCTAAACCACTGACCATGCCTTTGATGGCTTGTTGGAATAATGCATCGTCATTTTTTTCAACTACATAATTTTCTTTGACAATGCCATAGATTTGAACAAATTGTTGGATTGATTCGACAGGTACTTCGGCATAACTTTGTTCATAGCTGCCATCAAATTCATCGAAAGCCGACTTTGCTTTATCGGCTCCCCATGTCGAATGACTAGAACACAGCAGCAAGGCTGTAAGGCTTACAACTGACGTCCAGTGTGCTTTAGTCATTCATGCTTCCTTACATTTTAAGCTTCAAGAGTAATCAAGTTACGACCTTGCATTTCTGTTGGTACAGGAATGTGCATAAGCGTTAACATTGTCGGCGCTACGTCAGCCAAAACACCACCTTCTGCAATTGTTGCATTGGTCGGACCAACATAGATAAATGGCACAAGTTCAGTGGTATGTTGAGTATGCACCTGACCACTTTGGTAATCCTGCATTTGCTCTACGTTACCATGATCGGCGGTCACGAGCATGTGACCTTTATTTGCCATCACAGCTTCATATACACGACCTAGGCACGTGTCTACGGCCTCAACTGCTTTGACTGCTGCATCAAACACACCAGTATGACCAACCATATCACCATTGGCATAGTTCACCACCAGTAAGTCGTACTCACCTGAATTAATTGCGGCAACCAACTCATCAGTGACTTCATAAGCACTCATTTCTGGTTTTAAGTCATAAGTCGCAACGTTTGGTGATGGAATTAAAATACGTTTTTCACCCGGATATTCATCTTCACGACCACCACTGAAGAAGAAAGTAACGTGTGCATATTTTTCAGTTTCAGCAATACGAAGTTGTGTTTTACCCAAATTAGACAGGTATTCACCAATCGAGTTATGCAACGCTTCTGGCATATAAGCCACAGGTGCATCAATTGTCGCTTGGTAACGTGTCAACATGACAAATTTTGATAAAGCGGGAACCACTTTACGTTCAAAACCTGCAAAATCTTTTTCCACAAATGCTTTGGTAATTTCACGCGCACGGTCAGCACGGAAGTTCATGAAGACAACACTATCACCATCTTGAATCGGTGCTAAATCACCAATACGGGTCGCTTTCACAAACTCATCTGATTCTTCAGCAGCGTAAGCCTGCTCTAGACCTTCAACAGCAGTCGCTGCTGTACGCACAGCTTCACCTTCAGTTAAAAGACGATAAGCTTGCTCAACACGATCCCAACGGTTGTCACGATCCATTGCAAAGTAACGACCAATCATGGTGGCAATACGACCTTGACCCGGATACTGAGCAAACAGCGCATCTAATTTTTCAAGCGAAGGTTGTGCGCTTTTTGGTGGCGTATCACGACCATCAAGGAATGCATGAAGATACACTTTTGCACCGCGTTTTAATGCCAATTCAGCCATCGCCACAATATGATCTTCATGTGAATGCACACCACCTTCAGACAACAAGCCCATGATATGTACAGCACGATCTGCAGCTTTAGCTTTTTCAACCGCATCGACTAAAATGTCATGTTCAAAGAACGCACCGGTACGAATATCTTTGGTAATACGAGTAAAGTCTTGATACAGCACACGTCCTGCACCAAGGTTCATGTGGCCCACTTCAGAGTTACCCATTTGACCATCAGGTAAACCAACGTCTTCGCCAGAGCCTGAAATCAATCCATGCGGATGCTTTTCCTGCATTGCAGTCAAGTTTGGTCGTTTTGCTGCTAAAAAGGCATTGTCCTCGACCGCTTCGCGATGACCCACACCATCCATAATTACTAATACGTGTGGGATTTTGCCAGCAGTTGCATCCGTCATAATGAACACTCTTTCGTTTATAAATTAATCATACTATCTTACCGAATTTTCGGTGAAGACTCTATGTGACAACCATGGTTTATCTAGGTCATCAACATTGTTTTACTCAATCTTGCATGCACTTAACGTGCGCGGTGCAGCAGATAGCCACCCGCTACAAACATCAAAATAATTGGTATAAAGACGAACCATGCAGGCGATGGTGCGTACACCAAACTTGCATACCCCAAGAAATCTTGTAAGTAGTAAAAGCCCAGTCCAGCAAATAAGGCAATCACCAAGCGGAAACCCATCGACTGTTGACGTAAAGGTCCAAAAATAAATGAACACGCAATTACCACTAAGGCAATTAAAGCAAAGGGCGAACCAAACTTTTGCCAAAACGCCAATTGGTAAGTTTTCGGGACTTGGCTATATTGATGCATATAACTCATAAAGCTCACCAATTGACTCGGTGATAAATCTTCAGGGTCAATGGTAACCATATGCACATATTTAGGTTGCAACGCCAATGAAAGCGGCTGTTCAGCATTTTGCTTCGCTACAGCATCACCCGTCGCTAATAGATCCACTTGGGTTGAATTTTGTAGCGACCAAGAGCCATTTTTGACAAAATTCCCTTGCTCCGCATCCAAAGTGCCTCGCAAACGATATTTTTCATCAAAATCAATAACCTGAACATCTTTAATTTGACCTTGCGAATTGGCATAGTCAATATAAATAAAGCGCTGACCTTCACGCGACCAATAGCCTTTGACTTCACCCAACTCAGCCGCAGTGCGGTGACTTTTGACGCTTTTGGCTTGTTCATTGGTATAGGGAATGACCCATTCGCTTAATGCAAAGGATAAAACCACCAAAATGAGTGCCGAACGAATCACCCAGCCCACAATCCGCCAAAGGCTGATGCCGACCGAACGCATGACAATCAATTCACTGTTTGAAGCTAGAGTCCCTAAACCCAATATCGCGCCAATCAAGGCTGAAATCGGTAAAATTTCATATAAATAATTCGGTGAACTCCATAACACATACTGCAAAGCATTCCATGCGTTATAACCTTCTTTCAGCGAGCCCAATTCACCTAAATAGGTAAAAAGCACTTGTAAGCCAGCCAATACCGCGGTCGCACCAAGCATGGCTAAAGCAGTAGTTTTGGTCACATGTTTTGCAACTATACGACGTGCCAACATTTTAAGACCTCACTCGCTGAATTTGTTTCTTAATTTTGGGCGCTAATTTTTGTTTACGCGAGAACAATGCCGCTGCAATGCCGTAAATCACTAAGACCAGTGGATAAGCCCAGATGCCCATTTCATCTTTACTGATCCGCGTTTTGATCGCCATTAAAGCCACGATTAAACTGGCAAAAATAAGTAAGGCTGGGAACAGTTTTAAGTAACGCCCTTGACGAGGACTGACCTCAGACAAAGCGGTGGCAAGCAATAACGCCACCAAAATAGCGAACGGCACAAAGATTCGCCAACCAAGTTCACTGGCAACCACAGGATCATGACGGTTATCCCATAACTTCGAGGTTAGTAAAGCTTCTACTTCAGTACTTTCAAATTTTGCTTCTTTATCATTTTCTAAACGTAAACGATAACTTTGGAATTCTGCTTGAGAATAACGCGGTTGCCCCGGATAAATTTCGTAACGACGACCTTCAACTAGGTCAACCACATTGGCATTGTCATCGGGCACTTCAACACGCGTGGCTTCTTTCGCCAAAATAATGACATCGGGTTTACCCTCTTTTTCTGCACGTTGATAGAAGAAAATATCTTTTAAGTTTTTACGGTCTTCTGACAAGTCGCCTGCATAAATAGTATAGGGCCCAGAGGAAATAAACTCTTTCGGTCGAACCAAGTCAAAGCCTGTTCGTACAGCTTGTGAAGTCGTTAATGCTTCAAACTGACGGATGCCCCAAGGCGACGCCCACAGCATCAAAAATGCTTGAACAGCCATAAAGACCACGGTCATCGGCACCAATAAACGTGACAATTGATTACGACTGACACCGCTACCATTGAGCACAGCCATCTCATGATCGACATACAGACGACCAAAGACCAACATCAGACCAATAAAGAAACCGAGCGGAAGAATTAAGGTTAAAAATTCAGGCAAACGGTAGCCAATGATGCTAAATAAAATACTTGCATCTAAACGGCCCTGAGCCGCCACACCAAAGTACTTGATCAAACGACCACCCATCATGATCAAGGTCAATAAGGCAATCACAACCAGTGATGTCGACACCACTTGCTTGACCAGATAACGCCGAATAATCAAATTAATTCTTCCAAAAATAGGGCCAATAAAAACTAGCGTTAGTTTACCCGAATGTAGAAAATATAAAACCTATACCCTTGTTGCTCATTGAAACTCTATTCATATAAATGTTTCAATGGTTTAATGGTTTATAAATTTAAAAAGGCATAAATACCGCACATGAAACTTTCTATTAATACGTCATTCCAAGCGAATGCGTCCAGCCAATATTTGTTGATATTAGTAGATTCTGAGCACGTTACAAATGCAGCTACTTCATATCAAATCAATGATTTAGATAATTTAATTGAAGCAACTCAATTTAAAGCAGCACTCAATGAAAGCCTGCCTTTGGTGGCGAACATTGCCGCTTGTCGCAATAGCGCTCTTTTAGGCCTCGGCAAAGTTGCTGAATTACAGGTCAATAAATTTGCAAAAATTGCACAAACCATTATTAAAGCGTCACAAAAAAAATTCAAACAGATCAGTGTCGATATCTCTGCTCTACCACAAGAACAACATTATTTATTTGCACTTAGCCTGACCCAAGCGGCTTATGCATTTGATGAATACAAGTCTAAAAAAAATGAATTTGTTTTGGAGCAGATCCATTTAATCGCTACTGAAAGCCCATTAACCACTGCACAGCTTGAATTAATTTCTGCAGTGCAATCAGGTCAAAGTTTTACTCGTGACTTAGGTAACCGTCCGGGCAATATCTGTTTTCCTGAATATTTAGCCGAACAAGCTCAAGCACTTGCAGCTGAATTCCCAGATCAACTCAAAGTGACTGTACTCGATGAACAGCAAATGGCTGATCTCGGTATGGGTGCTTTCCTTGCTGTGAGCAAAGGTTCTGACCGTCCAGGCCGTATTATTACCATCGAATACCTTTCAAACCGTGAAGAAGCACCTGTGGTGCTTGTTGGTAAAGGCGTGACTTTTGATACTGGTGGTATCTCACTTAAACCGGGTGCTGGCATGGACGAAATGAAATTCGACATGTGCGGTTCTGCATCAGTTTTGGGTACAATCCGTGCGCTGTGTGAAGCGAAATTACCGATTCATGTAGTCGGCGCAATTGCTGCTGCAGAAAACATGCCGTCTGGTCATGCCACTCGCCCGGGTGACATCGTGACAACCATGAGCGGTCAAACCGTTGAAATTTTAAATACCGATGCCGAAGGTCGTTTGGTGCTGTGCGATACCTTGACCTATGTAAAACGATTTAACCCTGCACTGGTGATTGATATTGCAACCCTCACTGGTGCATGTGTCGTAGCACTGGGTTCAGTCCTCACCGGTATGTTCACTCCGGATGATGAACTTGCGGCTGAATTGACTGCTGCGGGTCAACACAGCTTTGACCGCGTATGGCGCATGCCAGTAATTGAAGATTATCAAGAACAACTTGATTCTCCATTTGCAGATATTGCCAACATTGGTGGTCCAAAAGCAGGCTCTGTGACCGCTGCATGTTTCCTTCAACGCTTTACGCGTGAATACCGTTGGGCGCATTTAGACATTGCTGGGACTGCATGGAACTCTGGTGCAAATAAAGGCGCAACAGGTCGTCCTGTGCCATTATTAATGCAATTCTTAGCGAATCGTGCTCAAGCGAATGGCTAAAGTTAGCTTTTATTTATTTGAAAAAAGTCCTGAACGACAAGTCGAAAGCACTTGTCGTTTATGCCGTAAGATCCTGCGTCAGCCTGTACGTATTTGGCTACATTGTGCTGACCCAGACTTACAGCAACAACTTGATGAACGCCTGTGGAGTTTCGATCACACAGGTTTCATTCCCCATGGTATCGATCAAGCCGAGGCAACGGTCTGTATTTCTGCCCAATTGCCTGAGCAAGCCGACTGGATTGTGTTTAATTTTAACGATCAAGCACTTGAACAGTTCGCAAGTTTTAGTCACATTATCGAAATTATTGAAAATAACGAACCCGCTAAAATTATCGGGCGTGAAAAATATAAACAATATCGACGTTTGGGCGTTCAACCGCAGACCCATAAACTTTAACGTGATATTGGTTTTACCCTATTTGCAAGGAGGTGCACCATGGCATTGAATGTCGGTCCAGACTTTAAACAGCGCTGGTTAAAAGTACCTGAAGCTATTCGTCAGACCTTTATTGATGACCTTGGTCGCGTTTGCGATGTCCTCAATCCCAGTACAGACATTCAACAATGGCTGGTCAATGACCAACAGCAACAGCAAGTGTCTTTTGACAAAATTGAGTCTGCCTATGCAGATTTAAAAGCACAGTTGATAGAAGATGCTCGTATACGTAAACAACTGGCTTTAGAAAAAGCCTTAGAAGAAAAACGTGAAGCTGAACAAGCCTATGCAGAACAACTGAAACGTGACGAAGAGTTACGCTTTGCCGCACAAACGCAAGCGCTCACCATGATGCAGCATAATCTTAATCGTGAAGTACAACACTATGCCGCTCGCTATCATAAAAACCCTGAAACGGGTTTAGCGGGATTAAGCCAAAGCTTATCGGTCAGCGAAGGACAAATGTTGTCAGAACTTGAAAGTGTACGCGTGCGTTTGGAACTTGAGGCAGAAACGCAAATCGAGATGGCCGTCAGTGATTTCCGTGCAAAATTGAAAGCTGCTGCACAAGAAGAAATTGACTATATCTTAGAAAACTCCAATTTTTCGACAGAATCTACATCGTCCCAAGCATCTTAAGCCGTCCATCGAAATCTGGTCACTGTCATTAAACTGACATGTATTTGCAACATGATGTTCATATGCCTGAAGCATTGTCCCTCAAAATACAATGCTTCAGGCATCCTAAAAATATAATCATGCATCCAGATGGGAATTCAATATGGACATCATTCACCAGATTACCCAGAAAATATCCTCTCTATCTGCTGGAGAACAATGGGACATTCGTGCCAAAGATCTTTGGCTGAGTCATTCAGACTTTCACAGTATTTCGGTTTATCTCAGCCGTGAATCAGAAAAAGGTGGTTTTAGCATTCAGCAACCGCCCCACAGCTCGATTTTTCAAACCCTTGATGTAGTGACCGTTACAAAACACTAAATTGTCATCTACTCCATAAAAAAAGCCCACAACTGTGGGCTTTTTTTATGTTTAAGTTTGGCTTAGACCAAATCTGCAACTGCAGAAACGGTATGTCCTAGGAAATAACCGATACCGAGTAGTAATCCAATCCAGATGAAACCACCTAGCACATTATAAAACATAAATGTGCCAAGGTTCATGCGTGCAGATCCAGCAGCAAAAGGCGCAAAAGAACGTACAAAGGGTACAAAGCGTGCGACTAAAATCGTTTTACCACCATGCTTCATAAAATATTTATTGGTTTTGACCATATATTCGGGCTTAAAGTAACGTGTGTGCTTATTAAAGTACTTAATGCCTAGCACGCTGCCCGTATAGTAATTGACGCAGTAGCCCAAGACCGATGCGACAAATAACATCAGCCCCATGGTGTGTAAATGCACCACTTCCGTCGTTGAGCATAATGCGCCGATGGCAAGCAAAAGGCTGTCTCCCGGCAGGAAGAACATAAATACTGAACCCGTTTCTGAAAATATCACCAGAAATAAAATGGCATAAATCCACACACCATAATTTTCCAATAACATGGGTAACCACTGTTCCAGATTCAGTAAGAAATCAATCATTATCACCTGTCTGATTATTCATCATATATGTCATTCCGCGACGCATTATCACCAAAAATAAAAAAACAGTCTAATTTTTCAATCAGACTGTTTGGTTTTCTTCGGTATCAACTTATTTCAAGAAGCCATTTTCAGCGAGAAAATCTAAGCTAATTTTTGATTGCTCTGTGGTCTCAGCGGCTTTATCACCAAGCAATAAACGCTCAATATAACGTGCTAAAACATCCACTTCCAAGTTCACTTTAGCCCCAGCCTTCCACGTACCGATATTGGTTCGTTCAGCCGTGTGCGGAATTAAATTTAAGCTCAGCACATTACCTCGTAAATGGTTAATCGTCAGGCTAATACCATCCACGGTCACAGAGCCTTTTTCCGCTAAATAGCGTGCAATTTCTTTCGGTGCGGTCACTTCAAAATAAATAGAACGCGCATCTGAACGAACTTGAGTGATTTCACCCACTGCATCGACATGACCACTGACAATATGTCCACCAAAACGCGTAGTCGGCAACATGGCTTTTTCCACATTCACCGCCTGCCCTGCTTTCCAGTGTTCCAAGGTGGTACGATTTAAACTTTCACGTGATACATCGGCTGCATACCAATTACTGCCAAAGTCGATCACGGTTAAGCAAATGCCATTGGTGGCAATAGAATCCCCCAAATGCACATCCGACATGTCTAAATCTGTCTGGATACGCAAGCGGACATCGCCACCCACGTTTTGAATGCTTTCAACTTTACCTAGACTTTCAATAATGCCTGTAAACATGTTCAATCCCTGAAAAATATGGGGCGATGATTTTTACCACAAATCAAGTTGCGTACTCACACCAGAGGTATCGACACCACCCAATTCTGCAAAATGGTGCAATTGACTCAACAACTGACGGATCGGTGGACCTGATTTGGCATGCGTATCCGTGATGACAATAAACTCTAGTACGCGTGCACGTTCAGACTGACGCTGCTTACTCACGCGGTAACGTGGTACATCTTGCGTCAATAAGCTTACTCGGCCACGTTTTAAATTGGCTTGTAACAAATCTGTGGCGCTGATATTACCATCGGTTGAATAGCTCGTCAGGATGTAACGTGCATTGATGGTTTCTAATAATTTTTCATAAGCTTCTTTCGCATGCTTCGAAGAATTATATGGACTTGGACGTTCTTTACGCCATGCACGATCGATTCCGCTCTTAAAGCCTTTGGTGTCTGGTGTTGGTAAATCCACCTGATCCCATAACGTTAAGGCATTCAATACATGGTAGTTACTGCTGTAAGCGTGCTGGTTATATGGTGGATCGAGATAAGCCACATCCACTTCAAAGCCACTCATTTGATTGGCCAAATGCTGTGCGTCGACACACCACATTTCAGCGGCGGGTTTTTTCGGATCACCAATTTCACAAAAACGACTTGGAGTCAGCCATAACAATGAGCCGATACGATCCAAGGCTGCTTGGGTTTTACCGCCCCAACCATGATGGAAACTTTTGAATACACCGCTGGTATTGCTGACAAAACTTGCTGAATACAATAACGGCGCTAATAAAGCACTCATTTCCACATCATCAATTGCGCCTTGAGCTTGCCAAGTTGCAATTTGCTGACGAATCGCATCGATGCGCATGCCGTTACGACGTTTAAAGAATAAACGGTCACGTGCAGGATCGTAGATTTCATCATTACGTGGACACAAGTTATGGGTCACCCAACCTTTAACTTCTGGCAAACGGTTCAGATAATCAATCGCTTTCTGATAGCCACCCAACTCTTTAAACGCAGGTGCTTCAACGCAAGAGAGAATCGCGCTGTTCAAGGCATGGCTGTAGGGTTCCCAGTCATTGGCAATAACACGATAGCCGTTTTGACGTGCCAACCGTGACACCACACCCGAACCTGCAAAAAAGTCAGCAAATATCGGCGCACGACCATCTTCGCGTTTTAAGGTTCCCGTTTGCTCAAGTGCTTCTAAAATCAGATGTAATAGACGGCGTTTGTTTCCTAAATAAGGAACCAACTGATGGAAAAGATATTCGTCTGTGGTACGAGCCGCATGACGACGTTTGTGATAAACCGTAGACTCTGAATTCATAGCGTCTCTTGAGAAGGGATTAACCTTAAGCGAATGTCATCACCCAATTGAGTGACATCTTTCAGCTTAAATCGAAGCTGCTCTGCCATGCGGTCAAATTCCGCATTAAACATCGCACGTGCTGACTGACCCAACAAGGTCGGTGCAACATAACTGATCATTTCATCGATCAAATGTTCTTGTAAGAAAGCGGTCGAAAGTGTCGCACCAGCTTCCACAAGTACATCATAAATTTGAAACTGTTGAACGCATGCTGCTAACAGATCGGCCAAAGGCTGAATTTCAAATTGTACCACGCCCAAGTCAGCAAGTTCCTGACGATATGGCCCCATGACCATCACGGTTTCAGGTTGCTGCAATATTTTTGCGCTTAATGGCAAGCGGCCTTGGCGATCTAGCACGATACGTTTCGGCTGAACCACGCTTCGCATATCAACAGCATCATCGAGTTGACGTACGTTGAGTAAGCAATCATCGGCTAATACTGTTTCAATCCCAGTAATCACAGCACCTGATATCGCACGCCAATGCTGTACATCTTGTCGCGCCATTGCACCCGTAATCCACTTAGATTCACCCGAGGCCATGGCAGTACGCCCATCTAGGCTCGATGCGACTTTGAGCCGAACATAAGGCATGCCCGTTGCCATGGCTTTTAAAAAGCCCAAGTTCAATTGATGCGCTTCTGCTTCACAAATACCCGTAATCACTTCAATGCCAGCATCACGTAGGATTTGTACACCTTTACCCGCAACCAATGGATTGGGATCGGGACAGGCCACAATGACTTGAGCAACACCTGCTTCTACCAAGCCTTTGGCACAAGGTGGCGTACGTCCATAGTGTGCGCATGGCTCTAAAGTCACATAAGCGGTTGCGCCACGTGCGGCCTCACCTGCATCACGCATTGCAAAGACTTCTGCATGCGGTTGACCCGCTTTGGGATGGAAGCCTTCACCAACCAATTGACCGTCTTTGACAATCACACAGCCCACATTGGGATTGGGACGAGTGCTGTATTGCCCCTGCTGTGCCAATGCAATTGCACGCCGCATCCACTGTTGATGCTGCTGAAAAGTCACTTGATCTAACTCAGACATGTAATCACTCATGATAAAAATGGAGGCAGATGTGCATTAGTGCTCACGCTGCTGCATTTGTTCAATTTGACGACGAAAAGCTTCTACATCTTGGAAGTCTTGGTACACAGAAGCAAAACGTACATAAGCCACATGATCTAAAGCGAACAATGACTGCATGACAATTTCACCAATAGTGCGTGATTTCACATCACGTTCACCCAAACGGCGAATTTGCAATTGAATATCACTGAGTACCGTTTCAATTTGCTCTTGCGTTACTGGACGCTTTTGCAAGGCATGCATCAGCGAGCGGCGGAGCTTGGCTTCATCAAAAGGTTCGCTCTTTGAATCAGACTTGATGACACGCGGCATCACCACTTCATAACTTTCAAAAGTTGTAAAACGTTCACCGCAACTAATACATTCACGGCGGCGGCGTATCTGACAGCCTTCAGCAGCAAGACGTGAGTCAATCACTTTACTGTCTTCAGCGTTGCAAAATGGACAATGCATAACGGTTAAATTGAACAAATCCGAATGGATTTAGAGTGTAGCAAAAATTTTGAAATTTGTAGAGCTTTACGCTAGATATGGAAAAAAAACAGCCCTTTCGGGCTGTTTTACACAATATATTGATTTACTGTGATCTTATTATTCTACACGTTCACCATGTTGACTTAAGTCTAGACCCATACGTTCGTCATCAGCTTCAACACGGATGCCAATCACTAGATCAATCACTTTCAAGATAATGAATGTCATCACAGCTGAGTAAGCAATTGTCGCTAGTACACCTTCGACTTGAACCCATAATTGATGCATTAAGTTACTCGGTGCATTGTCACCCATGATGAATTCGCTGGCAAAGAATGCTGTAAGGATCGCACCCACGATACCACCGACACCATGTAGACCAAACGCATCCAAAGAGTCATCCGCTTTCAAGGCACGTTTCAGCGCAGTAATACCCCAGAAGCAAACCACACCACCAATCAGACCCATCGCTAAAGCGCCGCCAACTGTTACGAAACCTGCCGCAGGTGTAATCACCACAAGACCTGCTACTGCACCAGAAGCACCACCCAAAACAGACGCTTTACCACGAACCACTTTTTCAGTAATTAACCATGCCACTGCTGCTGCCGCTGCTGCAACTTGTGTTACCACCAATGCATAACCAGCCGAACCATTTGCACCCAGTGCAGAACCACCGTTGAAACCAAACCAACCTACCCATACAAGGCTTGCACCGATGACGGTTAAAGTTAGGTTATGTGGCGCCATAGATTCACGGCCAAGCCCCATACGTTTACCAAGCATGTACGCTGCAACGAGACCCGCAACACCCGAGTTGATGTGAACTACTGTACCACCCGCAAAATCAAGCGCACCGTCGTTACCTAACCAACCACCGCCCCATACCCAGTGAGTAATTGGTGCATAAACCACGACACTCCAAATTGCGATGAACGCAACAAAAGCACCGAATTTCATACGTTCTGCAATCGAACCACTAATAATGGCAACGGTAATAATGGCAAATGTCATTTGGAAAATAACAAAAAGAATCTCTGGAATCGTACCCGTCAACGCTTCTGTAGTGATACCCGACAACATAAATTTGTCTAAGCTACCGATAAAGGCATTGCCTTCACCAAATGCTAAGGTATAACCCACAATCACCCACGTTAAACTCACGACACCTGCCGCAACGAAACTGTGTGCCATGGTGCTGAGTACATTTTTCTTACGGACCATACCGCCGTAAAACAATGCTAAACCGGGAATTGTCATAAGTAGAACAAGTGCAGTGGATACTAAAATCCATGCTGTATCACCTGTATCGAGCTTAGGTTCTTCTTCTGTAGGTGCTGGTTCCGCAGGTGCTGGCGCTGCTTCAACTGGAACTGCAGCTTCTGTTGTATTTAGCGTTGTTGTATTTGCAGTATCAACTACTGTGACTTCTTCTGTAGGTGCTGTTGCGCTTTCTTCAGCCCACGCAACAGAACCACCTAAAAGTGCACTGGACAAGCCGAGTGCAATTAGCATTTTTTTCATTCGTATCCCCCGACCTGATTTTCTGAGTTATTAGCTACTCAGCAAACTTCATGCCAATTTTTTAAACGGCATCTGCACCTGTTTCACCAGTACGGATACGGATGACTTGTTCCAGATTGCTTACAAAAATTTTACCGTCGCCAATTTTTCCTGTGCTTGCAACACGAGTAATTGATTCAATTACGGTATCGACCATTTCATCACTGATTGCGATTTCGATTTTTACTTTTGGTAAGAAATCAACCACATATTCAGCACCACGATAAAGTTCAGTGTGACCTTTCTGGCGACCGAAGCCTTTAACTTCAGTGACAGTGATCCCTTGAACACCATTTTCAGAGAGTGCTTCACGCACGTCATCTAATTTAAAAGGTTTTACAATTGCAGTTACGAGCTTCATGTTTTGTTTTCCTTCGGCTTATTTCACCTGTAAGGTTTTATGTTCAATTTTCATGCCAATATGACTACAGTCGGGGGAAAATAGTCAGCCCAGCATGAGATTTCTTTATAACCTATTTTATACGGATAATCTTGCGTATGCTTATAAAAATAGACGTTTTTACTAGAAGAATTACGATTTTACTGATCGATTAAACGCATATTTAAATAAAAGCACTATGGTCATGAATGTGGCGATGTTAAACTGCTGCCACCAATTCACTGAGGATGGTCAAAACAATGATTGAAACCTTATTACAAGCGATATTAGAACAAATCGATCAGCCGAAAAAAGACGTCGAACATAATCTTCGCAGCTTACTCAATGAAGCTGTGAGCAAAATGGATCTCGTGTCGAAAGAAGAAATCGAACGCCAACGTACTGCACTGAATAATGCCAATTTACGTTTAAATGAATTGTTGAAACACGTCGAAGAACTCGAACAAAAAATTCAGAACAAAAAATAAGCACCTTTTTAGTGCAACAAAAGACGCATAACGATTAAAAATAATGCACCATAACGGAACAATAATATGTCTTTTGCCAAAATCTATACTCGGGGTTTGCTCGGCTTAAATGCACCCCAAATTGAAGTTGAAGTTCATGTCAGCCAAGGCCTACCGTCATTGACCATTGTGGGCCTACCTGAGGCCGCCGTCCGTGAAAGTAAAGACCGTGTCCGCTCTGCGATTATTAATAGCGGCTTTCAGTTTCCGACCAAACGTCTGACCATTAATCTAGCACCCGCAGATTTACCCAAAGATGGTTCACGTTTAGATCTCGCCATTGCTTTAGGGATTCTGATCGCGTCGGGACAACTTCCTGAAAATGCAGCAGATGGTTTTGAATTTATTGGAGAATTGGCACTTGATGGTTATTTACGACCTGTCAGTGGCATCTTAAGTATAGCCATTGCCTGTCAGCATATCGGGCATCATCTGATTCTACCGGCACTCAATGCCGATGAAGCGGCGCAACTGCCGGAGTTCCAAGTCTTTCCTGCTCAGCATCTTAAGGATGTATGTGAACATTTGAGTCGTTCAGCCTTAATCAGCAGCCACCCCTCGACATCGTCAGCCAATCAACACAGTTATCCCTTTGATTTATCTGATGTGAAAGGTCAACTCAGACCACGTCGTGCTTTAGAAATTGCGGCTGCAGGCGGTCACTCCCTACTATTTCGTGGCCCTCCGGGCACAGGCAAAACTCTACTCGCCTCGCGTTTAGCCAGCATTCTGCCCCCCTTAGATATGCAAGAAAATTTGCAAGTCGCCAGTATTTATTCCATTGCAGGTGCAAATCATCATTTTGGGCAGCGTCCATTTCGTGCGCCGCACCATACTGCGTCTGCAATCGCCCTCGTCGGTGGAGGATCAAATCCTAAACCGGGTGAAATCACCTTGGCACATTTAGGAGTTTTATTTTTAGATGAGCTGCCTGAATTTGATCGAAAGGTTTTGGAGGTGTTACGGCAACCACTCGAATCCAAAGAAATTGTGATTTCACGGGCTTCTCGTCAAATCACCTTCCCTGCGAATTTTCAATTGATCGCAGCAATGAATCCTTGCCCATGTGGCTATGCCTTTAACCAAGACAGCCGTTGTCAATGTAGTGCTGAAAGTATTAAACGCTATCAAAACCGTATTTCAGGTCCATTATTAGATCGTATTGATTTACATATAGATGTCCCGCCACTGGCAGCGCATGAATTACAAAGTTCGCAAGAGGTTGAAAGTTCAAGTACAGTTAGGCATCGTGTCATTCAAGCTTATGAGTTACAAATAGAGCGTCAGCAAAAATCCAATATGGCGCTCACGCCGACGCAATTGGAGCAACAAGCGGTTTTGGATGCTACTGCGCAGAATATTTTACAGTTAGCACAGCAACGAATGAATTTATCTGCGCGTGCTTATCATCGCGTATTACGTGTTGCCAGAACCATTGCCGACTTAGCTCAAAGTGAACACATTCAAGCTCAGCACGTTTCTGAAGCACTGTCCTATCGAAGCCAGCTCAATACTTAAAAAAATGGCGACCCTAGGTCGCCATTTTTAATGCTTTTTAACATTAGAATTCGTATTTCAAACCAAATACGACTTTATTCTTTTGTTTTTCATCCGCACGGTCATAACCACCAACTGTGTAATTCATGCTTGCGGTAACACCTGTATCTGCTAAAGGCTTGCTTAGACCAATATCAAAGTGACGGAAACCAAAGCTTTCTGTTGTTCCTAAATTATCTTCAAAATCACCTGAATCTTGATATGCATATAAACCAAGCGCGGTATCTAGACTGAAGTCTTTAGGAAGTGCATAGCTATATGATGCTTTGATATAAGTATCACCTGCATTACCCCATGAAACATCTTCAAGCAAAGTTTGCGCTGTTAAGCCAAAATCTTTATAGCTTAGCCCAAGCATTGTTTCTAAACCGTTTGCATCACTTGTATCAATATCATAGTAATAGTAGTAAGTTAGGCCTGCTGTGTAACCAAGATCATCATTAATTGAACCGTTATAGCCCGCATAAAAATCATTTTCAAAACCATTCGGTAGGTCATCACCATAGTTTAATGTTGAACCCCACCAACCTGCATAGAAGCCTGATGCATGGCTATAATCCAAACCACCTTGGATTGTCGCATCTTTATTTTCAGGCACATTGGTAATACCACGTAAATTATAGCTAGACAGTACGCCGATATTTCCAGATACAGAATGCTCTGAAGCAGGTGCTTCAGCAAATGTAAACGTCGATGCTGCTCCAAGTACAGCGATTGATAAAGCTTTAAGTGCAAATTTCATGGTTTATTCCCCCACATCGTGCGACGACGTATTTTTTGGTTATTTCGTTGAACTCAATGAGGTATTAGCAAGCGCTGTGCCATGTTTAAAAATATACACATATTTTTTTTATAAAGGTCACGATTTTGGCTTTCATAAAACATATAAGATACTGTTTTTATTTGTTATTTTTTAATTACTCTATTTAACTATTTTTCTCTAAATTTTTTTTTAGAATGCAGATTGTCAACTATTCAGATTATTTAAATCCTTAGGTTGATAGTTGTAACAGGATTTTAAAAATGCGCTTTTTTGAGTATATTTTTTCAACACCGATCTCAAAAATGCATAAAAAAAGTGCACAATCACCATTGTGCACTTTCAAAAATATGACCGAATACGATCAACTCGTTAATGTTAGAAAGAATAGGTCAATCCAACCACAACGTTATCGTCTAATTCCTCGCCTTCACGATCTTTACCGCCCCATACATAGTCAGCAGCAATTTCAAATCCAGTATCTGCAATCGGTTTACTTAAGCCCAAACGTGCTTCAGTGAATACTACATCTTCTGTGGTTGTTAATAGGCTGTCATCGTGACTGTCATTAAAAACAGAAACGCCGAGCGATGAATTTAATGAAACATCATACGGTAATGCATAGCTATAAGTAGCGTTCAGATATACATCGCCTGCGTTGCCATAATTAACATCAGACAACAATACAGCCGTGCCTACTGTTAAATCTTTATAACTTATGTCCTGAATAAATTCGACGCCTGTCGTGCGACGCTTTTCAGATCGGTCGTCGTTATACACTGAACCGCCACCTTGATAGACATAGGCCATCACTTGTGACTTATAACTCCAATCTTCATTCAGTTCACGTCCATATCCGACATAGAAATCATGTTCAAAACCATGTGACTGACTGTCGTCCGTAGGGTCATAGTTGAGTGTAGAACCCCAATAGCCCGCGAACAGCCCACTGTTGTGTGCATATTCAAGTCCGGCTTGTAATGCCGCTTGATCATTTTCTTCACTCGCACGGTACACATATTTGTTTACCACGCCCAAACTTCCAGACCAATTCCCTTGTGCAGTTGTGGCTTGTTCAGTTTGTTCTGCAAATGCAGGGACTGTACCTAGGGTCACTAAAATACTTAAAATGGCTTTTTTATAAAATTGAATCATGTTTAGTCCCCACATCGGATCGATCGTGGATTGGGTTGAGTAAAATTTAGCGCCGATTTTAATCGATTTTACCGCACTGTATAGCCCCTTTTTTCTTATTTTGATCAATTAAATCATTTAAAAACAAAGGTAAGATTATATAAAATAGTAAAAAATAAGCTTTTGATTCATAAAATATCTTTTATCGTGTTCCAGTCTTTAACAATGATTTAATGTTTTAATTTATATGTATTTATCACGATTATTATCATCTTTTATTGAGCTAGATTTTAAGGAAAACATTTCTGACGACTTCGCTAAAAGTCATTCTCTATTTACAAAAAAACACGCCAACAGTGCTTACTTAGCCTGAACATTGATGCCATGCACCTCAGCAGTTTTTATACTTTTTGATCAAAATACCAATTTAAATTCAGCACAAATTGTCGCGAAGAGTAATGATAAATCAGCAAGTTAAATGAAAGTTTTTACCGTTTTTTATATTTTTTTATGATAAGCAATGAAGAAACTTCTCTTTAGCTTAATATATATTCAATTTAAATAAACTATTTGTTAAACAACAATAACATACGAAACATTTGCTTGTTACAGATTGACCGATGATCTGAATGTTTTCTAACTTTAGTGTAATAAGCGCATTAAAAATAGTGATTTTTTTAAGAAAAAATATACAATCGCACTACATATTAACCAAATTTGCATGAGGCTCTCTCCCAATGCTTAAAGCTCAACAACTAACACTTGCAGTATTAGTAAACGCTGCTCTTATTTCTACTGTTTTTGCTAGCGAACAAAGCGAATCTAAAGGCTTTGTGGAAGATGCCGAAGGCTCTGTATTGTTCCGTACAGGTTACATCAACCGTGACAAAACCAATTACATTGACAATGATACTGGTGCAGTAAAACGAGTAACAGATACCAGCTCAGCTGCTCAGTCTGCGATTGTAAAACTTGAATCTGGTTTTACAAAAGGTATTATCGGTTTTGGTGCCAATGTTACTGGCGATGCTTCATTCAAATTAGGCAGCAATGATAATGCTGGCAATGGCATGATTCCGCTTCATAACGGCGGAGCTAAAGATGCAAATGGTGATGTAGACGCCTATAACCATTGGGCGCGTGGCGGAGCTAGCGTTAAAGCACGAGTATCAAATACAACTGTTGAATACGGTACCCAAGTTCTAGATCTTCCTGTACTTGCGTCTAATACAGCACGTATGGTTCCAGAATATTTCACTGGTGTTCTTGCGAAAAGCCGTGAAATTGAAAATCTAGAATTGGTTGCTGGTAAATTCACAGAGAATCAATATTCAGATCAAATCAATACTGATGGCCGTCATCTAGATAATGCAATCGTTTGGGGTGCAAAGTACAAATTTAACGATCAGCTTAATGCATCTTACTATGGCTTAGACAGTGAAGATGCGCTTGAACGTCACTACATCAATGCAAACTACACATTGCCTTTAGCTGAAAAACGCTCTTTAAATGTAGACTTCAATGGCTACCATACTGAATGGGACGAGCAAGCTGGAACTTATTCTTCAACAATTGGTAATAAAAATGTTGACGGCCGCAGCAATAGCATCTGGTCTCTTGCAGGTACATTAAACCAAGGCGCTCACTCAGTCATGCTGGCTTACCAACAAAATACAGGCAACACTGGTTATGACTATGGCGAAAATGCTGATGGCGCACAGTCAATCTATGTAGCTAACTCATACTTATCTGACTTTGTGGGGAACCATGAAAAATCGGCACAAGTTCAATATAACTTAAACTTTACTGATTATGGTGTGCCAGGCTTGAACTGGACTTCTGCATTCGTTTATGGCTGGGATATTAAAGTCAACAATTCAGCAAAAGAAGGTCAAGAGCGCGAATTCTTTAACCAAGTGAAATATACTGTTCAATCTGGTTTTGCTAAGGAAGCAAGCTTACGTGTACGTCATTCTTACTACCGCGCAAGTGATAACTACCAAGCTGGTAACTATATCGGTGATACAAACGAATGGCGTTTATTCTTAGACATCCCTGTGAAATTATTTTAATTTCGCAGCTACTCTAAGATAGCGAAAAAAAACCTGCACACTGTGCAGGTTTTTTTTATGAGCATCGATTTCATATAAAAACGATGCTCAGCTTAAAACAATAAATATTATTTGTTCGCAGCTTTGTAAGCTTCAATTGAGCTAAGTACTTCTTGTTTCGCAACATCAGCACCTTCCCAACCACTTAACTTAACCCATTTACCAGGTTCTAAGTCTTTGTAGTGTTGGAAGAAATGTTCAATTTGATTGATCAATAATGCAGGAAGATCTGTATATTCTTGAACATCTTTATAAAGCGGAGTCAATTTGTCGTGTGGAACCGCAACGAGTTTTGCGTCAACACCACCGTCATCTTCCATGTTCAATTTACCAACAGGACGGCAACGAATTACAGAACCTGGCTCTACTGGATGTGGAGTTACCACAAGTACGTCTAGTGGGTCACCATCCAAAGATAATGTATTTGGAACATAACCATAGTTTGCTGGGTAGAACATTGCAGTACCCATGAAACGGTCTACAAATAACGCATCAGAATCTTTATCGATTTCGTATTTGATTGGTGCTGCATTTGCAGGAATTTCAATAATGACATAGATGTCGTTTGGTGCATCTTTACCCGCTGGGATATTGCTGTAGCTCATAGCATCACTCTTTAAACAAGTTAAATCTTTTAATCCGGCACAATTATAACGGTTTTATCGCTTTTTTTGTGATTTTAGCGATCATGCTGATAATTTAATCATCAAGCTGAACATTTAGCTTAATTTAATGACCAATAACATCAGGCAAATTGGGCATAACATCGACAAGGTCCAAATGATTGAACGTAAAGTTGCCCAATTCGCTAAATAACATAGCCCATAAATGACGCGTAAAACGAGATAGGCAATCCCAAAGGTCATGATGTATTGTTGATGAATCACCATGTATTCGGCCATTAGAATAGCCGCAATAAATAAAGGTAAACTTTCAAAACTATTTTGCTGCACTGCATGTGCGCGGCTCGCCAATCCTGTAGAGCGCGCTAAAACTTCACGTGGATTTTGATTATCACTCGACTTAAAACCTGCAGCTCGCTTCGCAATAAATGTAAATACATATGGCAATAAACAAGCGGCCAAAATGAGATAGATGATCCCACTGATGCTGTGCATGTGTTTTTTCTCAGGAAGATTTTTATGGCTGCTATAATACCATGGCATTTCGTGAATAATTTTTGTTAAATATAGTGTTTTTATAATCGGCAGATGAAAGGATCCTCTATGAGCACTTCTGATCAAGATCAATTATTTGAAGTTCTTGAAGAGCAAAAACGCCATCAGCTTCGCGTCGATCGTGTCTTAAAAATTGTCATTCCAGTGACTGCATTTTTACTTGCTGTGATTTGCGCCAACTTAAATGTCTGGTCGACTGTTTTCAGCTTTGTCATCATGTGGATTGCATTCTATGCAGTTTCCATCAAGCAACTTCCCCTTTGGCATTGGGTCATTGTCATTGCCCTATATTGTTTAGTCGACAATATCCTGACCTATGGCAGCTATAACCAATCTGGCTTTAGTCGTCAGTTCGGCGCGATGTTTATTTTCTTAGGTGTTTTTGGTGTAGGACGTCGCTACTTTGATCGCTGGTCGATGAATAAAGGTAAGCTTTAATGAGCTAAATTTAAAGCGATAAAAAAAGCGCCCGAAGGCGCTTTTTTTATGCATCGTATTATGCTGTTTTACGCAAATCTTTACGTAGAATTTTACCGACGTTCGATTTTGGCAATTCATCCATAAATTCAACATAACGTGGGCGTTTATAGCCAGTTAAGTTTTCTTTTGCGAATGCCAAAACTTCTTCAGTCGTTAAAGATGGATCTTTTTTCACAACGAATAATTTAGGTACTTCACCTGATTTTTCATCAGGAACACCAATCGCAGCAACTTCTAGCACTTTTGGATGTTTTGCAACAACTTCTTCAATTTCAGAAGGATAAACGTTGAAGCCAGACACCAAAATCATGTCTTTTTTACGGTCTACAATCTTCACATAACCGCGTGGATCCATGACACCAATGTCACCTGTACGGAAGAAACCGTCCGCCGTCATTACTTTGGCAGTTTCATCTGGACGGTTCCAATAGCCTTTCATGACTTGAGGACCACGAATCGAAATTTCACCTTGCTCACCTTGAGCAACTTCATTGCCATCATCATCTAAAATAGCAACTTCTGTCAGTGGCAATGGAATACCAATCGTACCGCTGAATTCCATTGATGCTGGAGGGTTTGCGGTTGCAACAGGTGAAGTTTCTGATAAACCATAACCTTCGATGATATTGGTACCGGTAACTTTCTTCCACGCTTCTGCAGTCGAAGGAAGCACTGCCATACCACCACCCATCGCCATTTTTAGCTTGCTGTGGTCAAGTTGCTTGAACTCTTCATTGTTCACCAAAGCATTGAACAATGTGTTCACTGCTGGGAAGAATGAAGGTTGGTATTTACGTAATTCTTTCATTACCGCAGGTAGATCACGCGGGTTAGGAATCAATACGTTCGCCTGACCTTTGTACATACCGTAAAGTGCACACACCATAAATGCAAAGATGTGATACAGCGGTAATGCACAGAAGATACGATCATCTGGCTGACCATCTTGCTGACCAAATTTACTTTGGAAAATACCATCACACTGCAACATGTTTGACACAAGGTTACGATGTGTCAATTCTGCGCCCTTAGATACGCCAGTTGTACCACCGGTATACTGAAGTACCGCAGTATCACTTAAAGTTAAGTTTGGACGTTTGTAATTGTTTGCACTCACTTTAGACATTGCTGCATTAAAGCGAATATGACCTGGAATGTTCCAAGCTGGAATTTGTTTACGTACTGAACGTAATACAAAGTTAACCAATGTACCTTTCAGTGTACCGAGCATGTCACCCACAGATGCCACGATCACATGTTTTACTGGGGTTTTACCAATAATCGCTTGGTAAACAGATGCAAAGTTTTCAATGATAACCAATGCCTCTGAACCAGAGTCATTTAATTGATGTTCAAGCTCACGAGAGGTATACAATGGATTCACGTTGACCAATACCAGTCCAGCACGGAATACACCTAATGCAACAACAGGATATTGAAGAACGTTAGGCATCATAACTGCAACGCGTGAACCTTTAGCCAAACCTAAGCTTTGCAAATAGGTTGCAAATTTACGGCTTGCTTCATCAAGTTCTTTAAAAGTTAAGACTTTATCCATGAAGATAAAGGCATCTCTTGAGCCAAACTTCTGAAAATTACGCTCAAAAATATCGACCAATGAGGTATTTTCTGCGGGTAATTCTACAGTTTCTGGAATCCCTGTCTTTTGGTATTCAGCGAACCAAATCTTTTCCATAACGCCCAATTCTCCTGTCGTAATCCTTAATAATCCAACTGTTTTTTTTCAATATTAAGCGGTCATTATTTAACTTGTTTGTGCTTAATATTGCATCCATTTCACGAATAACAGCATATATAACGTATTTCGTTCCATGGATGCTAGTATTATCTTTGAATGAACAGTTTATTTGCTTTTTGATATCCACGTGGTAACAACACGCCTTTCGATGCACGTTTACCCACATATTTTTGCAGATCGTCGCCTTTAAGCTTTAATTGTTGATTTCCTGCAAGCACTTGAATTATTTCATCTAAATTCAAAGTTGTCATGGATACAATTTGATCTTTTGCCTCAAGTTGTATCAATTTATTACCTTTACCCTTATTCAATACTGGTAATTCATCAAGTTCAACCAACAGCAAACGCCCCGCAGAACTGAGGAGTGCAAGATGTGTTGCATTCTCAATCGCCGTTAAATTCATAACTGCCGCCCCTTCGGACAAGCTAAGGAAGGCTTTACCTGCTTTTGCATTGGTATCGAGGTTTTTGGCTTGGGTTTTAAAGCCATAGCCTTTACTACTCATCGCCAAGACTTCTGTTTCATCTTCAGCAATAAACACTTGTTTAAAGCCGACCCCACTTGCAGGTGCAAGTTTAGAACTCAGAGGCTCACCTAAACCACGCGCAGATGGCAAGGTATTGATGCCCAAAGCATAGCTTCGACCGGCATCATCTAATACATACACACGTTGATTCGATTTACCTTGCGCATGGCTGAGATATTGGTCACCTGCACGGAAATTTAAGTTCTCAGCATCGACTTCATGACCTTTCGCCGAGCGAATCCAACCCGCTTCAGACAACACCACAGTCACAGGATCTGCAGGAAGCATATCTTGTTCATTAATCGCATGGGCTTCTGCACGTTTCACAATTGGAGAACGGCGGTCATCACCAAATTTCTTCGCATCTTCTTTCAGTTCATTAATGATCAAGGCTTTTAATGATTCAGGATTCGCCAATTGTTCACGAATAATGGCAGCTTTGGCTTCCAGTTCTTCTTGTTCACGGCGCATTTCCATTTCTTCAAGTTTTGCCAAATGACGTAACTTGAGTTCTAAAATGGCTTCGGCTTGAATTTCATCGATATTAAAATGCGTCATTAACACCGGTTTAGGCTGATCTTCTTCGCGAATAATACGAATCACTTCATCAATATTCAGATAGGCAATGATCAAGCCTGCAAGTATATGTAACCGTTTTTCAATTTTATTCAGATGATAAGTCAAACGACGTGTCACGGTATTTTTACGGATTTCGATCCATTCCAACAAAATACGGCGGATCGATTTCACTTGCGGACGACCGTCAGCGCCAATCATGTTCATATTGACACGATAGCTCGACTCTAAGTCAGTGGTTGCAAATAAATGACTCATCACCGATTCAGCATCAATACGATTCGAGCGCAGGACAATCACTAAACGTGTTGGGTTTTTATGATCTGACTCATCACGTAAGTCCGTGACCAATGGCAACTTCTTCGCCTGCATTTGATCTGCAATCTGCGTGATCACTTTTGAGCCTGAAACCTGATACGGCAGCTCCGTAATCACGATTTCATTTTTCTCAATGCTGTACACCGCACGAGTTCGATAACTACCGCGACCCGTGGTTTGTATTTTGAGTAATTCTTCTGGAGAGGTAATAATTTCCGCACGTGTAGGCAAATCAGGTGCAGGAATATATTCTGCGACTTTCTCATCAGTTAAGTTTGGATTGCGAATTAAGGCGATGGTGCCCTTCACCACTTCACGTAAGTTATGCGGTGGAATATCCGTTGCCATACCCACTGCAATACCCGTTGTGCCGTTGAGTAAAATATTTGGAACACGTGCCGGTAAATTCACTGGCTCTTTCATCGAACCATCAAAGTTATCCTGCCAATCACAGGTTCCTTGTCCTAACTCAGACAATAATAAATCACTATAAGCAGACAGTTTTGCTTCGGTATAACGCATCGCTGCGAAGGATTTCGGATCATCTGGTGAACCCCAGTTTCCCTGACCTTCAATAAATGGATAGCGATAACTAAACGGCTGCGCCATGAGTACCATAGCTTCATAACAAGCTAAGTCACCGTGAGGATGGTATTTACCCAGTACATCACCAACCGTACGTGCAGATTTTTTTGGCTTACCCGTTGGCTTTAACCCGAGTTCACTCATCGCATAGACGATACGACGCTGAACGGGTTTTAGACCATCACTGATATGTGGCAATGCACGATCCATAATCACGTACATGGCGTAGTTGAGATATGCTTGTTCGGTAAATTCTGCTACGGAACGGTTTTCTGTCGCATGATGCGCAAGGCTTGTCATAACAACCTGTAATCCTAAATTGTTCGTTCTTTATTGGGTTCTTATGCTATGTCGCAGGTGTCCCCTATACAAGGGGATGATCTAACACTCTGCGACAAATTGTGTCTTATGGCGTAAAAATATCCATTTTATTCACCATGATCAACTAAAAATTCAACAGTCTTTATAGACCGATGGATTCTAAAGTTTTGCCCTTGGTTTCTTCACCTAAAACCAGAATCACCACGGCAACGGCAATTAAGACTGCAGTAAACATCATAAAGACATAGCTAAAACCATGATCCATATCCATCATATGTGTCACAGCAAAAGGCGCGGCAATGCCCCCGATCCGACCAATGGCACCCGCCCAGCCCGAACCAAAGGCACGAATATTGGCCGGATATTGTTCTGGTGTATAGGTATAAAGTACGCCCCATGCACCGAGATTAAAGAAGGACATTAAACAGCCCCAGATCACGATCTCTGTCACACTGCCAGACTGTCCGAAGAAATATGCCGAAATGGCACACATCCCAATGAAGCCCGCCAAAGTAGCTTTACGACCCAATTTTTCGACCAACCATGCCGCTGCAATATAACCTGGCAATTGTGCCAAAATCATGACCAAGACATATTCAAAGGATTGAACAATGGTGTAGCCTTCTTTGACCAATAAACTTGGTAACCACGTAAAAATGCCATAGTAAGAAAAGACGATACCGAACCAAATGAGCCACAGCATTAAAGTACGACGTGCAAAAATGCCTGACCACAACTGTGAAAAACTGATGTCATGTTTTTCTGCAACCGGTTTGACCTCAAAAATTTCAACAACTTCTACACCACATTTGGCTTCAATCTTTTTCACCAATGCATGCGCTTCATCAAAACGTCCACGGTTGATTAAATAAGGCACCGATTCGGGCACCATTTTCCAAATCACGATTGCATATAACGCAGGAATACCGCCAATCAGGAACGCTGCATGCCAACCAAAATCCGGAATAATAAAGCGTGAGACCAGCGCTGCAACCAACCAGCCCAGTCCCCAAAAACTTTCTAGTAAGACAATAAAACGACCACGCACTTGCGCCGGAATATATTCACTGACCAAAGTCACCGCGACTGGGAGTTGCCCCCCTAAACCTAAGCCGACAATAAAACGAAATACCAACAACCAAGTTAGATTAGGTGCAAACGCACATGCAGCAGTAGCTAAGCTATAAATCACCAATGTCCATGCAAAGACTGTTTTTCTGCCGAAGCGATCTGCCAGTCCACCAGAAAACACTGCGCCGATCGCCATCCCAACAAAACCAATCGAGACCACCCAACTTTTATCATTTGGCGTCATGGCCCAATCTTCAGCCATTTTCGCTAAGATAAAGGAAATGAGTCCCGTATCCATGGCATCAAACATCCAGCCAAGGCCAATAACCCAAAGTAAAGTGTAGTGAAACTTACCGATGGGTAAGCGTTGTATACGTGAGACTAAGTCCATAACAAGATCTCTGAACTGGTGGAAGGATGAACACTGCTTTCCCAACAGGATGTATGATTTTGCGTTTTTTAGTATAGATCCATGCAAAAGACCGACCATTGATCCGTCTTTTTAGCATTTTAATGTGATGTTATAGCAACGCGGCTACGACAAATCTTTTGAAGATACTGACTGATCATCATCATCTTTATAAATAAATTTAGGCATTTCTAAGCCAAAGTAAATGGCGATCAGACGTAAGGTGAAACCGAAAATGAGCGTCGCAATGACGGTCAATTCTAGCGATAAGCCAATCTCAATGCAGAGCCAATAACAAATCACGGACACAAAAGAAATACTGGCATAAAGTTCACGACGGAACACCAGCGGGACATCGTTACATAGAATGTCTCGTAAAATACCGCCAGAGACACCAGTTAGTACCCCTGCTACCGCAGAAACCACAAAACCATGTCCCATTTCTAAAGCGATTTGACAGCCAATAATGGTAAAACCAATGAGACCCAAGGCATCGAGAACCAAGAAGATATTACGCAGATGACGCATCCACTTTGCAATCAGGATGGTGACAAATGCAGCAAAGCAGGTCAGCATGAGATATTCAGGATGCTTAACCCACGTCAGTGGATAGTGCCCAAGTAGCACATCACGAACCGAACCGCCCCCCAGTGCCGTGACACAGGCAATCAATGTTACCCCAAACCAGTCCATACTCCGCCGACCCGCAGACAATGCACCTGTCATTGCTTCTGCCGTGATTGCGATAATATAAATAACGGTAAGTAACATCGCCCTTCTTCCACTGAGGGTTGAGATGCGCGCTATTCTAAGCTAAATCTGCTCAAATGTTATAAAAATTGCGCACAACATTGTTTAAATTTTCGTCCAGAACCACAAATACAGGGTTGCTTCATGGTGATTTTCATCTCTGTGGTCGGATCAAGGAAATACCAGCGCTGCTCGAACTTCACAAAGTGTGAAATTTCATGATGTACCTGCGCTTGCTGCCCATCGTGATAATGGGCTTTAAATTCAACTTGAGCATGGTTTTTATCGAGTTTTTCTTGGGCTTGGACAACCTCAAGCTTTAACCATTGATTGACCTGACTCCACGCTGCAATGGCACTGACATCTAAGGCTTGCTGCTGTCCAAGCGCAGTTGTTTGTACAATATAATCAATCTCATGCTGTGCAAAAGCACTATAACGTGAACGCATCAACTGCTCTGCGCTCTGTGCATTTTCACGCCCCGCATGTAAGGGCTGACAACAGTTGGCATACTCACCTTTGCCACATGGACATTGGACTTGTGACATGTTTGTTTCCATAAAAAAATAGCCTGACAATGCAGGCTATTTTAACGGATCTTTCCACACAATTTTCATCAGTAGATCCGTATCGATTCAAATAAAAGAATGATACACGGTAAGGTCATCCGCAAGTGTTTGAGACAGGACTACTTCTAATCAAAAATGTTTTTGCAATGCTTTGAATAATTTGACGGTAGTGAACGAGTTTTGCGGATGACAATGGTTTTGGGTACTTTTGCCGAAACAAAAGTACCTCCAGCCGAAGGCTAATCCCTTTATTTAAACCCTAGATGTAAGACTCCGTCGAATAGACTTAAAAATCATTTTAAAAATGCGTAATTACTTTTACGTGCGTAACATCAGTGATCTATATAGATTACCCCCCGATACGCAACTTAATCTTCAGTTGGCATGGGAATGACATGCACTTTTTCAATCTTATGACCATCCATCGTAACCACTTCAAAAATGTGTTCATCCGCTTTGAATTTTTCACCATTGGCTGGTAAACGGCCCAAATGAAATAAGATATATCCGGACAATGTCGAATACTGTTCAGCATCATCCACCAAGTCACGACCCAGCAATAAAGACACATGACGAATGTCGGTTGAGCCATCGAGTAACAATGAACCATCATCGAGACTTTCTGCTGCTGTCTCTGGTTCATCTTCATCGGGAAACTCACCAGCAATCGCTTCTAAGACATCAATTGGTGTTGCAATCCCTTCAATTGAACCGTATTCGTTCAACACCAAGGCCATTTGCAACGGCGCTTGACGCAGTTGTTCCATCACCATCAAGACTTGTGCATTTTCATGCACCACTACAGGCTCACGGAGATGCTTTTCAAAATCAAGTACGCCTGTTTCAATATAGTCATTCATGACTTTATGAGTCAGTACCGCACCCGCGATATTGTCTAACTCGCCGTGTGCCACAATCAAACGTGAATGCGTGGTACTGAGTAATTGAGCACGAATCGCCTCAGGCGCTTCATCCAAGTCAATCCATTCTAGTTCAGGACGAGGTGTCATCACTGACTTCACTGGACGTTCAGATAAACCCAGTACCCCTTGTACCATGACACTGTGGTAAACCCCGTTGTCTTCATCAAAGACTTCATCGGCAAAGGCACGTGTTGCAAGCACATCTTCATTTTCATTTTGATTGTCTGCAACATTTTTCCCACCGAGCATACGCATCACAGCTGAGGCTGTGCGATAACGTAAGTCTGTGGTTGTCACCATTTTTTCTTGATTATGACGCATGGTTTGGTTCAAGAACTCAATCATGACAGAGAAACCAATGGCCGCGTATAAGTAACCTTTTGGAATATGGAAACCAAAGCCTTCGACTAAGAGCGAGAAACCGATCATCATCAAGAAACACAGACACAGAATCACCACCGTTGGGTGACGGTTCACGAAGTTCATCAGCGGCTTAGATGCCCACAGCATAATGCCGACAGCAATAATGACCGCAATCATCATGACAGAAAGGTGTTTCACTATCCCGACAGCGGTAATCACGCTGTCGAGCGAGAACACGGCATCAAGCACCACAATCTGCACAATCACCATCCAAAACGTCGCATGCACAGGATTTTCTTCCTTTAGCATGGGCTTGTTTTCAAGACGTTCACGCAGTTCCATGGTGCCTTTAAACAGTAAGAACACCCCACCAAACAGTAAAATTAGATCTCGACCGGAAAATGGATGGTCGAAAATATGGAACAGTGGGTTGGTTAGAGTCACCACCCATGCAATCGAGGCCAGTAAGACCAATCGCATACACAGTGCAAGCAATAAGCCGACAATCCGTGCGGTATTACGCTGTTCTGGCGGTAATTTTTCCGCAAGAATCGCAATAAAAACCAGGTTATCGATACCTAAAACAATCTCAAGCACCACCAGTGTCAATAAACCCACCCATGCAGATGGGTCGGACATCCATTCAAAGATCATAATTGTATCTCCTGAATGTTATTCACACGTGGATCATGCTGATTTGAAGATGAAATGCATTGGACATGCGCAAACGCTTTTAATGGCGTTCTTTCTAATATTTTGATGTGTGCTGAGTGACAACAACCACTACCCATGACGGTTCTTTAGCTTAAAATGAAGTTTTAAGTATAGCAAGTTAAGGTAAAAATTCACCCTTTTTTACCAAAGTACAATCTCTGTATGGAAGAATTTAAACCCAATGATGACATTAAATTGTCATATTTAGCTGCCAATGTAGTGTCATAAAAAATAACATGCTAAGGTAAAATTAAAACGTAATGAATAGCGGATTAAAAATGACAGAAAAACGTGGTAATCCTTCTCCTGCTACAACACAACCTTTAATCGCACTGTATTGCGGCTCCCGCTCTGGTAACAATCCAATTTATCAAGAAAAAGCCATCGCATTAGCGCAAGGCTTGGCTGAACATGGTTTTGGTCTGGTCTATGGTGGCGCCAGTATTGGCCTGATGGGTCAAGTTGCTGACGCTGTGGTCGATCATGGCGGCGAAGCTGTGGGTGTGATTCCTGAGTTTATGTTGGATTATGAAATTGCACATAATCATTTGACTGAATTACACGTCGTACGCAGTATGCATGAGCGTAAAGCCATGATGGCAGAACGTGCAAGTGCCTTTGTTGCTCTGCCCGGTGGTCTCGGTACATTCGAAGAAATTTTAGAAATCGCCACTTGGGGACAGTTGAATCAACACCAAAAACCGATGATGCTTTATAACGTCAATGGCTTCTATGATGCACTAATTGCACAATTAGACCATGCGGTCGCTGAAGGTTTCTTGCCGCCGCAGCATCGTGCCAAACTGATCGTATGTAATTCTTCGAAGCAGATCTTTAGCGCACTGAAAAATTTAGATTGCCCGAAAAATTTCGTGGTCTAACTGTATTTTAGATGTCAAAAAGGGGAATAAAGTATTCCCCTTTTTTTATTGCTCGATGTTACTTCAAATCAAGATCGTGTCGACTTAACCTGACACCACACGATAGAACCATGGCAAGGTTGTCGCTAAGAAAATACTCATCAACAAACCAAGCATCAATTTCATCGCATCTTTGCTGACATTTCGTGAAGTTCGATATTTATTCACTTCATGTAAATGCATGGACATGGCAAATTCACGTCCTGCGAGTAAGCCCAAGAACACCCAAGTGGTACTCATTGGAATATTACTCCACTCTTTGAACACCAATAAAATCAAGGCATACATAAAGTCGATAATGGTTGCCGAGCGGATATCAGCCACACCTGTTTTGGTGTCGATAATGCCCTGAATCGCCCCACCACGTTGGTACAAAATGATCCCAAGCAGTACGATAAACACCACAATTGCAAAAATCAGGAACTCCAGCGGCACCTGACGAGGGACGTAGACAAAAATATTGGCCAAATCCTGAATCAGCCACTGACTCCATAAAAATGCCGTCGAAACCCACTGTAGTCCCACCCAAATATTCGAGGGGGTTTCATCACGTGTTTTACTGAAATAAACCGAGATGCCTTTAATCACAAAACGATAAACAATAATCGCGACAACAAAAGCTACCGCATAACCCATCATCGACTTAGTTAACATCGACCCAAGACTACTCGGAGAGAAAATCGTTAACACTAAGAATGTGGTGCTGACCGGAATTCCGTAGCGAGTCAAAATGATCAGTAAGATCGGTGGCACAATATAGAGCCACGTGACCCCTTCTGCGGGAAATGGAATCGTTTCTAAACGACCATAAGATGCATCCCCCACACCAGAACTGTACCAACCATAAACCAATACAATGGCTAAAATACTGCTGACATAGATCCACAACAGCCACCAAGGGCGATGCGCATTGGATGAAATAAAGGTTCCCAATGTCTGTGGCACATCATTACCGACAATAGAATAGGCCGCGAGACAGAAGCCTATGACCATCAGAATTTCGATTGTCATGAAAACAAAACACCTTTGCCATAAAGAAAAAGCCCTCCAATAAATGAAGGACTTGAGCGCATTATGACAGTTTATCTGGCGTTCATACAATTTTGTGCCGTGCTTTTCTCGACATTAAAATAAAAATTTAGATAAAACAACAATTTAAAATTTAATTATTTCAATTTAATCTGATAAACCGCAGTGCTACCGTTCACTTCATTTCCAACCACCAACAAAGGTTGAGCATTGGGCGAATCTTTGGCGGCAATAAAAATCAGACCTTCAGGTCCCACATCGCCTTGTTTAACCACATCAGTGCCGAAATTTGTAGTTTCATGTTTTCATTCGTCTTTTATTAAAATATGACCAAGTTATAAACATTAGGTTGCATAGAGATGAAACTTTCATTGCATTTTTCTTGCAATTTTTTGGCTCAATTATGCAAAGCTTTTACTACATCCGAATGGCAATATTCATTTAAACTGTTTAAAAATCTCAGCTTTATTGACTTATGAATAGCACGCCAACGCATCAGGCTTTACAACCCGAATTTAGACTTCTTGTGCTATTGGTCTCTATTGGCTTTTTTATGCAAGGGCTGGATACGACCATAGTCAATACAGCAATCCCAGCGATGGCAAGAAGTTTGGGCGAAGACCCGCTACAAATGCATAGTGTGGTCGTGGCCTATGTCTTGTCCGTTGCGGCGTGTATTCCTTTAAGTGGTTGGTTGGCCGATCGTTTTGGTGTACGAAATACGTATTTCACAGCCATTATTATTTTTACGTTAGCATCGCTAGGCTGCGGCATGGCCAATAGCCTGAATGAGCTGCTGGTTTATCGGGTAATTCAAGGTATAGGTGGCGCATTACTGCTGCCTGTTGGGCGTTTGGCGATGCTCAAAGTGATTCCTCGGACACAGTTTTTATCGGCTATGAGTCTGATGAGCCTTGCTGGTTTAATGGGCCCCTTAATTGGCCCTACCCTTGGCGGTTGGATGGTGGAAGTCGCAACATGGCATTGGATCTTTTTAATTAACATTCCAATGGGACTGCTAGGGGTACTCATTACCTTTAAAGCCATGCCCAATGTGACCGAACCGAGCGTACAACGCTTCGACTTTATGGGTTTTGTCTTATTGGTCGTCGCCATGGTGGGGTTATCGTTAGGCATTGAAAACTTTGCCAGCCCGCATCTGCCGCTATGGTGGAGCCTGCTTTTAGTCGCAGCAGGCATCATCGCCAGTTTGATCTATGCCTTTCATGCACATACCCACGCCAATGCGCTGTTTCGCAGTAAATTATTTCAAAATCGGATCTATGCCATCGGTATTATCGGCAACTTCTTTGCCCGCCTTGGCGGCAATGCCATGCCATTTTTGATTCCCTTAATGCTACAAGTGGCTTTTGGCTTTGAGCCATTTATCACAGGTTTATTGATGATACCGACGGTACTCGGTTCATTGGCATCCAAACCGATTATTCGTCAAATTATTCAACGCTTTGGCTATCGTAAAGTGTTATTGGTAAATACCTGCTTGGTCGGCGCTTGTATTTGCAGTTTTGCGCTCTCTACGGCTGAAACCCCCACATGGTTACGTGCCTTACACTTTTTTATTTTTGGTATTTTAAACTCGCTGCAATTCGTTTCGATGAATACCTTAACCCTCAAAGATTTACCCCAACAAGATGCCAGCAGTGGCAACAGTTTCTTGTCGATGATTATGATGGTGTCGATGAGTATCGGTGTGGCTTTGGCAGGGACTTTAGTCAACGTGTTTACGGCCTATTATGGTCCTGCACAAATCGAAACGGCATTCCATAGCACCTTGATTTTACTCGGCTGCATTAACCTGATTACCGCAGCGATTTTTTGGCAAATTCCTAAACATGTGGATGTCTAAACCTGTGTCATCGGGCAAATCTATGACAGTTCAGCCCCTAAAGGGTTATGATAAAAAGGACACTTGGATACATTTTCATGCCTAAAAAAGCCAAATCACGTACCACAAAAAGTTCACTCAAAAAATACAGCCCGATTATTGCACTCAGCGCTATCAGCGGCGTCATGGTGGTGGCTGGATTGGGTTATTTAGCTGTGATGCCACATCGCCCTGCATCTGCAGAAGAATATCCCGTCAAAGGCTTTGATGTTTCTCATCATCAAAAAGATATTCAATGGTCAAAAATTTCACCTAAAAAATACCAATTTGTTTATCTTAAAGCCACAGAGGGTGGTGATTTTAAAGATCGAAAATTTCAAGATAACTGGTTACAAGCACGGGAAAACGGCTTTTTAGTTGGGGCCTATCATTTTTACCGTCTGTGCCGTGATGGCAAGATTCAGGCGGAAAATTTTATTGCTTCCGTGCCGAAAAAAGCCGATGCCCTTCCTCCCGTGATTGATTTGGAATATGACACCAACTGCATTAACACCTATAGCAAAGAGCAGTTACTCAAAGAAATCACTTATATGCATGATCGCTTACACCGCCATTATGGCAAACAACCGATTTTTTATACTTCGAAGTCTTTTTATAATATTGTCTTAGCTGGCGAGTTTAAACAGACGCCGCTGTGGGTCCGCGAATATAAAGGCCTACCCGATCTAAAAAACAATCCGAAATGGCTGATTTGGCAACATACCAATCAAGGACAAATTCAAGGCATCTCGACCACCGTCGATTTAAATGTATTTTCAGGTGATGCCAAGGCATGGACTGATTTTTTAGACAAAAATGGCGTTTCCCCGATCAAACCCCGTTGATTTATTCACCGACTCAGGACAACATCGAAGCAAATAATCCATGAAAACTGAGTCGCAGGATGCGTATTTTAAAAACTTTTCTTATTATATTTTCAGTCTTTATGATCCTCGCCATCGGGATATTGGCATATTTGATCCAACCTTCAGGGACCTTGGCAGCGTTTAAAACATGGCATTATCAACTTCCCGCACAAAGCACTGCAGATACTCACTCAGCGGCGCCCTATCACGTCAAATTCTTTGGCGTTTCGACTTTACTGTTTGACGATGGCCAAGAGCAAATCCTCATCGATGGCTTCTTTACTCGTCCATCGCTCAGTCGGACCATATTCACTCAGATTCAAAGTGATCGACCTTTATTACACAGCTATATCGACCAATACGACTTAAAACGCACACGTGCTATTTTCGTAACTCATTCACATTATGATCATGCGCTTGATATTCCAATGTTGGCCCACCAGCTCCCCAAGGCCATGATTGTCGGCTCTAAAAGCACCTTAAATATTGCACGGGCGATGCCAATCGCTGAATCACAATTGCACGAAGTTCAAGCTTGGCAACCGATGCAAATCGGTAAATTCACCATTACTGCGATCCCCTCGCAACATACTCCGCCAACGGCCGTTAATGATGATTTGGGGGAAGAAATTTCGCAGCCATTGCAACTCCCTGCACATTTTAATCAGTTTAAAGAAGGTGGATCATATGATTATCTCATCCAACATGGGCCGCATTACAGTTTAGTCAAAGCCAGTACAGGTGCTGTGCCCAAACAGTTGCAAAAACTAAAAGTCGATACCTTATTTTTAGGCATCGCCCAACTTTCCAAGCAAACGGCAGCGTTTCAACAGCAATATTTCAAAGAAACCTTAGCGACTCTTCAACCCAGCACCGTGATTCCAATTCATTGGGATAATTTTTTCAAACCACTGAATCCAGAGCTCGAATTTTTACCCCGTTTTGCCGATGACACCCCTCAAAGCCTAAATCTATTGATACAGTCAGCAGCAGCTCAAAACACCAAGGTGGTTTTACTCAGTCAACCTGTGTCGTTTGAGTTAAAAAATTGAGGAAAGCGCTAGATTGACTGTGCGATACTGACATTCAATTTTCAGGCACTGATCTAACCAGGCATGAGGAAAATCATACATATCGACATGGATGCATTCTTTGCATCAGTAGAGCTGCGGGAACGTCCAGAACTCAAGCAGCTTCCTGTTGTTGTGTCTTCACATCACCCTCGTGCAGTCATCTGCGCTGCGTCCTATCCTGCACGTGAATTTGGTTTACGTTCTGCAATGTCGATGGCACAGGCCCGTAAACTCTGTCCACAAGTCGTAGTGATCGAACCGAATTTTGAAAAATATCGTGCTGTTTCGGCGCAAATTCATGCCATTTTTCAACGCTATACGTCGCTGATTGAACCTCTATCTTTAGACGAAGCTTATTTGGACGTCACAGAAAATTTACAACATATTCCGAGTGCCACTGAAGTCGCTATGCGAATTCAGGCAGAGATTTTACAAAGCACTGGTTTAACTGCCTCCGCAGGTGTCGCGCCCAATAAATTTTTGGCTAAAGTTGCTTCTGATTGGAACAAACCCAATGGCATTTGTATTATCAAACCGTCTCAAGTTTTGCATTTCATCCATGACTTGGCACTGAAAAAAATTCCCGGTGTGGGAAAAGTGACTCAAGAAAAATTAAAAGCCATGCAACTCAATACATTGGGTGATTTACAACAAATTGAAGAAGCCGTTCTGATTCATCATTTCGGTAAATATGGCCGACAACTCTATCTGTATGCACAAGGGATTGATGAGCGACCTGTCCAATCTAGACGTGAACGTCAACAGATCTCCAAAGAAACCACTTTTGATGATGATCTCACCCTGAGCCAATGTCAGCCCTATTGGCCCAAATTGATTGACCAAGTTTGGTCTAGTTTAGAAAAAAAGCAGTTAAGCGCACGTGGTGTATCGGCCAAATTAAAACTGAAGAATTTCCAAGTGCTACAGCACAGTAAAAGTTTTAAAACGTCACTGAATCATCGTGAAGACCTTGCGCAGGTATTGCAGCAATTACTGCATGAAATGCATATTTCTGAGGACGATCGATTTCGTCTGATTGGCGTAGGGGTCTATCAATTAAGTGCGCAAAACCAAGAAACACAACTTTCGCTGCTCTAAAAACTTCAAGAAGATCGTATTTGCTTAAGATTTAGGCAGAAGAACAAAATTAAAGCAATTTGCTATTCACAAAGCCTAAAATTAGAGTACTCTATCAGCGCACTACATTATCCGTGTATGCGCTGAGATGCTGAAAATCACCTTTACTTTCAGCATGCTGTCCTGTGATTGGCGTGACGATCAAATCCGAATATTACAGGGCAACTCTGTTGTCAATCATGGAATACCCCGCTGTATGCCTTCTGCAAAATCTGCTCCAAATCCTGAAAATATTTCACAAAATCAAGAACAACGTGCGCGTAAAGCCGCATTAAGTAGCTTCATTGGTGCCGTAGTCGATTGGTACGATTTTTTACTTTATGGCATTGTTGCCGCACTCATTTTCAAAGATCAGTTTTTCCCCAGTATTGGCAACAATATGGGAACCTTGGCAGCCTTGGCGACCTTTGGCGTCGGCTTCCTGTTCCGCCCCTTAGGCGGCATTGTATTTGGACACTTTGGTGACAAACTGGGTCGGAAAAAAATGTTGGTGCTCACCGTCATCCTGATGGGCATTTCGACGGTCGGCATTGGTTTACTGCCCAATTTTGCGGCCATCGGTTGGTGGGCCCCGATCCTACTCGTAACACTTCGGGCAATACAGGGTTTTGCTGTCGGTGGTGAATGGGGCGGCGCTGCCCTGATGGCTGTAGAAAATGCCCCGAAAGGCAAAAAAGCCTTTTACAGTAGTGGTGTACAAATTGGCTATGGCGTCGGACTCGTTCTGGCAACAGGCGCTGTGTCGTTAATTATTGCCACTTTGGGTGAAGATGCTTTTGCTGATTAGGCATGGCGAATTCCCTTTATTGCCAGTATTATCTTGCTGGCTATCGCGATGTGGATTCGACGTGATCAAGACGAATCTCAAGAATTTGTCAACCATGTGGTCAAAGCTCAACAAACGCCACAAAAATTACCGATTCTGCAAGCGATTAGCCAACACCCAAAAGCCTTTTTTTACATTATTGCGCTGCGCCTGACCGAGTTACTCACCATGTATTTGGTGACGAACTTTGCACTGAATTATTCCACCGCTCAATTGGGTATGGACAAGCAGTTCTTCCTGAATATCACCTTAATGGTTGGTGCAATTAGCTGCTTCAGCATTCCCCTCTTTGCGTGGCTAGCAGATCGATTTGATCATCGTAAGATGTGTGTGCTGGGTGGCTTAATTGGTGCGCTTTCTGCCTTTCCATTCTTCATGGCCCTTGATGCTCAAAATACTTGGCTGATTATTGTCGGTGCAATTTTCCTTGCCAATATTGCCCATGATATGGTGGTGAGTGTACACCAGCCGATTTTTACCTCCTTGTTTGGTACCGCCTATCGCTACAGTGGCGCAGGTGTCGGCTATCAAGTGGCCAGTATTATCGGTGGTGGCTTTACCCCAATGATTGCAGCAGCTTTGGTGATTTGGGGTGATGGTTCATGGCATTATGTGGCAATTTACCTTGCTGTCGGCTGTTTATTGACGGCCTTAGTTGCAGCTACAATGCCTAAAACTCAAGATTAAGTGACCTTTTTGCTTTCAGGATATTCCGCATGACCATCCAACGCCTGCATGTTTCAAAACGCTTCTCCGAAATCGCTATTTCCGGTCAATTGATCCATTTGGCAGGTCAATTGGCAACAGACCTTGATTTAGACATCAAAGGACAAACACAGCAAACATTTGAGATCATTGATCAATTTCTTGCAGATGCCGGCACAGATAAAAGCCAGATTATGTCAGTGACCATTTATCTGAAAGATATTGAACAGGATTATGCCGCATTCAATGAGGTATGGGATGCGTGGGTGTCAGACATTGAAGCATTACCCAGAACTTGTGTTGAAGCCAAATTATACGACCCGCGTGTACTGGTAGAATTAACCGTCGTAGCCGTTAAGCCTGAATAATCATTAAGCCTAAATAACCATTAAAAAAAAGCATGTCTAAAGACACGCTTTTTTTTGCAAAAGGCTTTGCTCTTTGAATCCCTAAGATCCAATAATTTTGATCTTTTTACGTTCCAAATCTGAATATAAATGATATTTTTTCAAATCATTAACCGGTACAAATGGCGCTTGTACACGCTGCTCATTTAAGAAATCTTCGCGTAATTGAACGTACTCAGGCACATCATCATAACGAATGACACGATAGCCTGCCAAAGCGAGCAAAGCATCTTGATATTGCGACTGCTGCATCCGTTTGAGTACCATTGGATCATCTAAAGCGACGATCGCTAAGATTTGGTGCTGTTCATCGAGGACGACAAAGTCCGCCACCATATTTCGATACTTGTTCCGCGTCCGATAATATTTCGTGGTCAACAGTGCATCAAAAGACACATGCGCAAGGATTGTATGCTTAGGCAAAATTTCTTTTAAACGCGTGTAGGTTAATTGCTCATTAATGTTGAAAATAGCACGTTGTTTCAATGCGCTATCTTGTTGCTTAGAATCACCTTCTAAACTTTTCCAAGCCATTATGAGCACACAGAAGAGTAAAATACTCCCTATTACTATGTATATAGTCATCTCATAATCCTTTATATTTCTTATATTTTTGGTTTTTGACATACTTCTTATGAATACGAAGTATACAACCAGTATTATTTTTTTAATGTCCTATTAAAAAAAATAACTCTAACTTTCACACAATACGTATTTAAACTGACAAAAAGTTGCAAACTTAAAGCGTCAAACATCACATGCCACTTCGTTCAGAGTAATAGCATCCATTGCTATATACAGATACTTTAGATCATTCGCTAAAACGACAGCAAGTGCATTTCCTCTCACTGTCTGACAATTCCGATAAGCTGTCAATTTTTGCTCGTATTTCATTAAGATAACCAACGCACAGACAGCATTGAGCTTGTAACAACATATAAAAATGCAAACTGTCTGATGCTGCAGAGCATATCAGCCATAAAAAAAGACACCGAAGTGTCTTTTTTTAATTAATCATTTTAAGCGCGTGATTTAGGCTTCGATTTTCCTTTGGGTTTCGGACCGCCAAAAGGTTTTTTCGCATCACCCGTTTCACGCGGCGGCAGACCAGTATGCTGCGTCAAGATTTGACCGCGCTCAGGACGCTTCTTGGTATTTGAAGGACGCGATTGAGCAGCCTTCGTCCGATTACCTTGTTCGCCTGTACGTTTTTGTGAATCACCCGCAATGCTTGAGTTCTTTTTACGTGCAGATTGGTATTGGCCCTCAGCACTACCCGCAGGCTGATACGTCGGAATCAAATGCTGTTTTGAGTTCCCGATCAGATCCTGACGCCCCATTTCTTTGAGCGCTTCACGTAGCAATGGCCAGTTGTTTGGATCATGATAACGCAAGAAGGCTTTATGCAAACGGCGGCGTTTTTCACCTTTCACGATATCGACATTTTCGGTATAACGCGCCACTTTAGCCAGCGGGTTTTTACCGGTGTAATACATGGTCGTTGCAGTCGCCATTGGTGATGGATAGAAGGTTTGCACCTGATCGGCACGGAAACCATTCTTCTTCAGCCAAATCGCTAAGTTCATCATGTCATAGTCCGTCGTACCCGGATGCGCTGCAATAAAGTAAGGAATGAGATACTGCTCTTTCCCTGCTTCCTTACTGAAACGATCAAACATTTGTTTGAAACGGTCATAGGTCCCGATCCCCGGTTTCATCATCTTCGATAATGGACCTTTTTCGGTATGTTCAGGCGCAATCTTCAGGTAACCGCCGACGTGATGTGTCACCAATTCTTTGACATATTCTGGGTTTAACACCGCAAGGTCATAGCGTAAACCAGAACCGATCAGAATCTTTTTAATCCCCGGCAATGAACGTGCTTTACGGTATAACTGCGTTAAAGGTGCATGATCGGTATGTAAGTTTTGACATACACCCGGGAATACACACGACGGCTTACGGCAGTTCTTTTCAATCTCAGGATCTTTACATGCCAAACGGTACATATTGGCCGTTGGGCCGCCTAAGTCAGAAATGATCCCAGTAAATCCCGGTGCGGTATCACGAATTTTTTCAACTTCACGCAAAATCGATTCTTCAGAACGGTTTTGGATGATACGCCCTTCATGCTCTGTAATTGAGCAGAAGGTACAGCCGCCAAAACAGCCACGCATAATGTTCACAGAGAACTTAATCATGTCAAAGGCAGGAAAACGCGCTTCACCATAAGCTGGATGCGGCAGACGCGCATACGGCAAGTCAAACACATAATCCATTTCTTCTGTTGTCAATGGAATCGGCGGCGCATTCAGCCAAACATCACGCTCACCATGCTTTTGCACCATCGCGCGCGCATTGCCCGGATTGGTTTCCAAATGCAAAATACGGTTGGCATGTGCATACAGTACAGGATCATTCGCCACATCTTCATAGGCAGGTAAACGAATCACCGCCAATTCACGCGGCGGCAATTTATGCTTAATGGCTTTTGATGCAGGCTGCAGCTGCACGATTTGTGTGTCGGCGTCTAAGTTATCACCTTCACGAACAATCGGATTTGCTACCGCTTCTTTTTGGAAGCCTTGATATTGCGTAACGCTGTCTTTGCCTTTTTCGATTTCACAGCCTTCAAGGTCTTCGGTCATCACATAAGGGTTAATGATCGGATCGACACGGCCAATTGCATCAACATCATTCGATGCGATTTCAACAAACTTCGCTTTTGAAGCCCGGTTATTTTTATTCACAATAAATGCGGTACCGCGGACATCCGTAATCTCTTGGATTTTTTCACCGCGGGCCAAACGATGCATGATTTCCGTGATTGAACGTTCACCATTACCATACATCAATAGGTCGGCTTTCGAGTCCATCAATACTGAACGGCGGACTTTATCTGACCAATAATCATAATGCGCAATACGGCGCAGCGAGGCTTCAATACCGCCCAATAATACAGGCACATCTGGATATGCTTCACGCACACGCTGGCAATATACCGTTGCTGCACGGTCTGGACGTTTATTCGGTTGATTATCTGGAGAATACGCATCATCCGAACGGATTTTACGGTCTGCCGTATAGCGGTTGATCATCGAATCCATATTGCCGGCTGTTACGCCCCAAGCAATATTCGGTTTACCCAATACACGGAACGCTTCTACATTGGTCCAGTCTGGCTGAGCAATAATCCCGACACGGAAACCCTGCGCTTCAAGGGTTCGACCGATGATGCCTGAACAGAATGACGGATGATCGATATACGCATCACCGCAAACCAAAATAAAGTCGCAGCTATCCCAACCGAGTTGATCCATTTCTTCGCGTGACATCGGCAAAAATGGCGCAGGGTCAAAACAAGACGCCCAATATTTGTCGTAATCAAACAACGCTTTTGGCGCAGTCTGCATAGTATAAGCAGTAGACATGGCTAGCAATTCTCGGCTGGCAGATGGAATGATCTGAAAAAAGATCAAAGAAGATGAAAGCCGATCATTTTACCATGAATTCCATTCATCATGCTTGATTATAATTTATACAACAGCTACAGAATCATTGAATTGTTTTATATAGACTTCAGATGTAATAGTGCTGTAGCACAACTATAAAACAAGATTTAAATAAATCATTTGTAACTTTGCTTTAGTTTAAATCAACCTAGAATGTGTCATGAGTTATCGCATTTTTATTCAATATTAATGCCTGCGCCTGTTGAAATTGAATGTGCATTTCAGGTAAATATTTTTCAATATAAATCTTACGCTTATCCATACTGTCTTGAGTCATCAATGGTTTTACATCAAGCAATTGACGGCGTGTCGTTTCCTGCTGATATTTTTGCCAAAAACTCAATGCTGCATTTGGATCAAAACCTGCTTTCGACATCAGATCAAGTGCAAGGACATCTGCTTCCAGTTCAAATTTTGAAACTTTAGGCAAAAAAACAGCTTGCCCAGTCACACTACTGGCCGCAGTAGCAAGCGCGCCGATACCCGCAGTTGAAGAAATCATCGCCACCTGACTAGCAAACAGCAAGGAAATCTTCTCACGATGATGATCACGCAATGCATGTGCCATTTCATGCGCCATCACAAATGCCAATTCATCTTCAGTCAGCTTTAAACTCCAGTACAAACCCGTATTAATGACAATTTTCCCACTTGGAAAACCATGTGCATTTAAATCTTTATTGAGATTCCCACTGACTTGCCAATCCCATTGACTCGAACCATGGCGGTAAAACTCCGCATTTTGCTTGAGTTTATTTAAAACTTGATCCAATTTCGGATCGATGATCAAAAGTTTCTTGTCTTTCGCCTGATGAATAAATTGTTGATAGGTTCTATCTGCCTGTTTAGTTAATAATTTTTGAGGAACGATAAAAAACTGTTTACGTTCTGCGCCTGCTGTCCCTAAATTCGTGGTATTTGCACAAGCTGAAATTAAGATAAAAACCAAAGCCATCATTAAAATAGTTATATTTTTCATAATCACCTTCAGTTTAAAACTAATGATGATCTATTTATAATTCCAACTAAAATAAATGCAAAAACATTCATAAAATACACATAAACATTAAATATCAATGACTTAAAAATATAATAAATTTTAAAAATGATAACCAAAAATATTTTATTTATTATATTGTGATGCGTTTCATTATTATGAGGCACCTTTTAAAAGGCATATTAGACCAAAGTTGTATAATCATAAAAATAGTAAATTCCGCCATTTTTATAGTGTTATTTATATTAAAAAATAGATGTAAAACGAATATTAAATAATAGCTTATTCACATATTTCTATTTTAATTTATTCAATTGTATTGCTAAAAATAAACCGATCATCAAGATAACAGCAATAAAGCTCGTCAACCCCATCCAACCAGACATCTCCCAAACCAAACCACTACTGCTACCCAAAATACTGGAACCTAAGTAGTAGCAAAATAAATATAGAGATGAACCTACGGCACGGTATTGCAGGGATTGAACTGATACCCAACTACTTGCCGTGGAATGCGCTGCAAAAAAAGCAAAGGTGAATACAATCAGCCCCACAATGACTGACCAAAATGCCGGAATGAGCATAATCAACAGCCCCAACAACATCATGATCAGCATTGCAGGTAAAACTTTTTCACGCCCAAAGCGTTTCCCCCAACTTGCAGCCCGAGGTGAACTATATATTCCTGCCAAATAAGCTATGGAAATTAGCCCAATCCAAGTTTGAGAAAGTTGATAAGGTTCTTCTAATAGGTGGTAGCTCATATAGTTAAATATAGAGACAAAACATCCCATGAGGATAAAGCCTTGAAGGAATAAAATTCTCAGCTTTGGATCTGCTAAATTTTTAACGAAAGATTCATAAAATCGGTTGAAACGAATGGGGTAAGCTTGAAAATGTTGAGATGCCGGAAGTAATAAAAAGAATGCTGTGGCTATACATAGGTTAATGATTCCAATAATCATCATGGCATTTTGCCAACTAATATAATCAATCAATACCCCGGCAATGAGACGACCACCCATTCCTCCAATCGCAGTACCCGATATATACAGGCCCATTGCAAAGCCTATATCTTTTTGCTCAATTTCTTCACCTATATAAGTCATTGCAACTGCAGCAACACCGCTAACACTTAATCCGATCAGCACGCGATTCAATAAAAATATTTCCCAAAGTGGAAATATAGAACTAATGATTGAAAGTGACGCTGCCAAAAATAAAGCGGTGACCATCACAGGCTTACGACCGAATCGATCTGAAATCAAACCAGTGAATAGCAGCCCAATCGCTAAGGCAATGGTAGAAAAAGATAAAGGAAAGCTGCTATGTGTCGGACTGACATGAAAGAAATTCGCAAAGATGGGCATCATCGGTTGTACACAATACAACGATGAAAAAATTGCGAAGCCTGCTAAAAATAAAGAAAATAAAATGGCAAGAAATGGCCGTGTGCCATATTCAATATAAGGAGAATTTGAGGCTAAATCAGACATGAGCTTTCCAACAATGACACGGATAGTATACGCCTTTCAGTCTTTAATTTATAAATCACATGAAATGAATGATGAATTCTTTCTTTTTTTCTCACTACTTCTTTTTCTTTTCCACACATAAAAAAACACCCCCTGACGTATCAGGGGGTGTTTCGAATAAAGAGCTGGCGATGACTTACTCTCACATGGGTAACCCCACACTACCATCAGCGCTAAGAGGTTTCACTTCTGAGTTCGGGAAGGGATCAGGTGGTTCACTCTTGCTATTGTCGCCAGCACAACTGTTATGGATACTCGCTTAGTCTTACATATTGCTAAGGTTTTCTACCAAATGAGTTATTAACAGATCATATCTAAGTTGCATATTTTGTTCTTAAGCGTTAACTAAATCAAGTTATTTTGCTTAATATCGAATCAATTGATGCTTTACATACAACTGTTTGGGTGTTGTATAGTCAAGCCTCACGAGCAATTAGTATTGGTCAGCTTCATGCGTCACCGCACTTCCACATCCAACCTATCAACGTCGTAGTCTTCAACGGCTCTTTAGAGGACATAAAGTCCAAG
>NZ_VOYE01000016.1:0-92322 GCF_013420765.1 Acinetobacter sp. YH01009
CGAGTAGAGCTAGAAGTATCTCAGGCTTTTTAAGTGGTATTTACGCATCACTATGTGCATACCAATTAACTCAGCAGCATAAGCCCACAATTCAAATTATGCAGTCATTGGCTTAAAAAGGATTCGGGTTATATTGTATTTATTTTCAGAACTTTGCTGTATTTTAAGCACGAATAAATGAATAAAATGTATAAAAATGCCAAATCATCATCGAACATTTAAATCTGGGGTCATGGCCGGTGTACTGGGAAGCTGTGCCTTTATCGGCTTAGGCTTCGCTGGAACAATCGGCTTTGAGAAATATCAAAATCATCAAGTGTTAAAGCATATTGAACAGCAAAAGCAACACTTCGTTTCGCAAGTGAATCAACTATATTTGTCACGCACTCAGGAGAGTTCACAGCAAGTGATGCAGTTGCTGCGCCAGTCTTCACAGATTCAAAGCGAAGTCGTTGCAAACTTGGAAGCAAAAGACGGTATTGTGTTTCGTTTTGACCAAGTGCAGCTGTCTGCCGAGCTGCAGAACCATGACAGCATCCCTGCTTCACTGGCGGGTCATCATCTGTACTTTCAGCCGCAAATCTATGCGGGACAGCCCATCACAACATGGCAATGTTTCTCAGACTTAGCCGACAAAGTTCGTCCAAAAGACTGTTTATATCGACAAGAAGCGCCTGATCACTCCGACCTGTTAAGAACAGCCCTGCTGTCTTCTGTGACGGCTCATCGTCAACAACGACAAAATTCGAGGTATACGCCACCAATCCAAAATGATTGCACCAAATTTAAGACTCAACTCCCCGCTCAATTTGATGTATTTGCTACAGGCGCTTACTCAGGCAAGGAAACCAATTATCAAATTGATGATAGCGGCCATCAAGCGACCGAAATGGACATCCAAGTTCAGCATAACCGTCCTGTAGTGTTGATTTTAGGTGCTTATGAGCCGACCATTTGGAAAATTAAATGGGAAAGCAACACTAAAATCGTTGGTGTCATTGCAACGGGCTATCACGCACAGCGTGTGATTAGCCTACCAAAATCCATCCCTGTTTTAGAAAGCTCTTATAAAAATTCGCAGTGCGGCTACAGCTATGTATCGGATGACAATGCCGCAGAAATGAATCAGCTTTCGCAGCGCATTTTGCAACGTGATATTCAAGCGGTTGTGATTGCTCAAAATGGGCGCGCCAATATCGGCAATATCAGTGCAGATACGCAGCTGAGTTCATCACAGGAACGTTCCATCAAAGACGTGATTGATCCAAATGCACCTTTGGCTGGCCCAGCTGGCATACAGGATGCAGTATCGAAAGGTTTGCTTCGCCCTGCCACGCGTGCAGATATAGATGCGTGGAAAGCGTCCTATAATAAAGCGCGCAACATTCATACCCCGCCTGTGGTCGGCGGATCACCTTCCTCGGGTACAGGCATGGACTATGTGCATTTTGACAGCGCCTATGTCGTTTTAAGAGAAATGACCATTCCTGCGGGTTTATACGGCGCACATTCGGTGACCTTCTTTGTGCCGCAAGGTGTACCGCGGCCGAAGGGAAATCCGGGGCACTCCACCATTTATGAAATGAAGTCCGGCAATTGCTATGGATCTAGCCCAGATTGTTCAAGATTATAATTTTGAAAACCATTATGCTGATGATATGGGCTTGATGCCCTTTCATCTCATATGATCTTTTTTAAAGGGATTGGCTATGCAGCAAGCCATTATCGATTTTGCTTTGGATGATGAAAATCACTGGTACGCCATTTTAGCCTGCGGCCACACGCAGCATGTGCGGCATGACCCGCCTTGGCAGAACCGGCCTTGGGTTTTGACGGAGCAAGGGCGAAAAGCCAAATTAGGGGTGATGCTGGAGTGTAAGAAGTGTGATGAGGATATGTTATTCCCAAGTAGAAATGTATACAAATTTTACGGGCAAGTCTAAGGATAACTCTTCGCCAGTTTATGTGACAAGTCATACACTAAATTAACGGGCTCTATATTTAAACAAATGAATATAGATTTTGTTTGAAATTATTAGATAATAGTATCTATAAGAACCAAAGAATTTTATATCATGTTTAAAACTTTACCCTTTTCAATATTATTCTTATTTACTTTAACTGGTTGTACTCAGGCAAAAAATATTGATTCTAAAGTATATGAATGTGTAGTAGAAAGTTCACAACATACTAAGCGTTGTGAATTAAAAGAATATAAAAACAAATATTTAACTGAAGAGTTAAACTACTATTTTCAACAAGTTGGAAAAAGTAAGTTTGAAAATGACGTACGGGAATACGCTAAGAACTATGTTCAAGCATCTGAAGAATACTGTGCTATGAATACAAGCTTCTCATTTGTAGATATTCCCCAAGATAAAAACAAAATTTATGAAGAAACAGCTTTTTGTTTGCAAGGGCAATATGTGCAATTAGGTAAAAACTTACATTCTATGACTGATAGGGCGACTCAGACCATTATTCAGAGAATTACTAAATCACCCTAGAAAATCATTGAAACATTGCAAATCGGTTTTTATAGGTCATTTGAAGACCTGCTATGCCAGCTTGCCCTGCGTCTCCAATTCGGCCATCAATATCTCCAGAGTCACGAACTTTGAAATATTTCATACGTGCATCATTTTTAGCATGATCGTAAGCCTTTCCTGCTTGATCCATTCCTATATCTTCAATCGTCCCTCTAGCATCAGGATTTCTCCAATCTCCCCCAAAAACGGCTTCAAAAATATATTGCAGTACTGAGAGCCCACCTTCATCTGCATCTATGAGTTTCCAATACATCTCCGTGGCTAGCTTTCGATGTTCTAGAGTTACAGGATTAACTTTTTGTTTAAAGCACCTGTAGAACAATAAATTAGCTTCATGTTCTGTCAAAAGAATATCATTCTCTGTAAGTTGAGGGGGCTTCGATGGTAATTTACTAAAGTTATTACTTAACTTTGGTTGTGATATTGGAATATAGCTAGGGCTAGATGATGTTGAATTACTAGAACTTCCTCCACTTGCATTTCCTATCCCATTACTACGAACCGCTAAATTTTGTTGTGGTAGGAAAGTTGCTCCGCAAGAAGTGAAATCTCCTGCCATAATTATGGTTTTAGAACCAACAGTTAAAAATCCTTTGCCTGATGATATTTTGCCTGATGATATAGCGGACACAGTAGTTTTACATTTAGGACAAAAGTGTTTCATTCCTTCTAGATGTACGGCTTTACCTTCTACTAAAAATGTATGGTCGGCCTCAGAAACAATACCACCATGACTAGTCTTACAGCCTATTGTTATTAATGCTTTCATGTATTTTTCTTAAGTTTTCGAATTAGAATTATAAGCTCTTATATAACCATTCGAAAAAGGTTACCAATGATGTAACTTCTCATAAGAAATTTTATTTAGCTATTGATGAAGCTTATCTAAAATTAATATAACACACTCCACACGAATTCCCTACACTTTATTCAATTAAATCAAAATCTTAAATTCAATCAAAAGATCAAAACTCCCTTGCTTGAACTTTTTTAATTGCGTAAAAATTAAATTCCGTATTTCACACGGTAGGCTTTTATTTTTTCATTCAACTTTTATAACTCATCAATGAATAAGAGAAATCATGTGCTCCGCATACAACCAAGAGCGCCTGCCATCTATATATTGCACACATACAGTTTCCCCATTTCGAGGCGCATGACTTCTCTTTCTAAAGTGCACTATCCCTTGTTCAGCTGCCAAAATATCAAATTGATAAAGATGAGGACTTTTTCGCCATAGTATGCGAGGTAAATCATCATCCATTCGATTAGCGACAACACCGCAAATCTCTTGCGTATATTTTTTTAATCCCAACCGATGATATTGATCTAACTTAAAAGCACAGAACAGCACAAAAAAGCAGCAAAGTAATGCGTAAAAACTTGAGCGATCTGCCCCTTCAATCAGTTTATATGGGATGTAATAACTCGCTAAAGCAACAATCACAAAGAGTACTAAAGCCCATAAATGCAAGAGCCCTAAGAATGAATCCAAATGTACAATTAGAACAATAATTATTATTGTTGGTGCGATGCTATATAACCAGTGTTTCATTGTTTTTCTTATGGATAAAAATAAAGCCCTATCATGGATAGAGCCTTATTAAAAATCAATATGATGTATTAACTATTAGATCCCATACTTCACACGGTACGCTTCCATTTTCGCTAAAGCTTCAGTTTCACCTTTAGCCTCTAAGAAAGTCATCAAATCTTTCATGGTAATTAAGGCATGAACTGGGATTTCGAGTTCTTTTTGTACTTCTTGAATCGCAGACAAATCACCTTGTCCTTTTTCTTGACGGTCTAGCGCCACCAATACCCCCGCAATTTGCGCGCCAGCATTTTTCAAAATAGTCACCACTTCACGAATCGCTGTACCCGCAGTGATCACATCATCAATGATCCAGACTTTTTTACCTTCAACAGACGCACCAACCAATACACCGCCTTCACCATGGTCTTTCGCTTCTTTACGGTTAAAGCCCCAAGGTACGCTCACACCATGGTTCTGTGACAGTGCGACAGCCGTTGCTGCTACAAATGGAATACCTTTATAAGCTGGGCCAAAGACCACTTCCACATTATCGCATTCTGTTAATTTAGCTGCATAGCCAGAAGCCAATAATGATAAGGCTTCACCATCGTTCAGTAGACCTGCATTAAAAAAATAAGGACTCACACGACCCGATTTTAAAGTAAACTCACCAAATTTAAGCACACCACGTGATAATGCGAGTTCGATAAAAGCTTGTGGATTAAATGCCGCTTGCGCTGTCATGAGGTGCTCCATTTTTTTAAGTTTGAGGTTAAACCTGAGCATGATACCAAAGAGTAGCTATCCAAGTGATCAAAAAATTTTACGTGTCGTTTCAATTAATGTGAATGGCCTGCGTTCCGCTGAAAAAAAAGGTATTTTTGACTGGATGGCAACTTCAGATGCCGATGTCATCTGCATGCAAGAAAGCCGCATTACCCATGAACAATGGACCGATAAATTTAAACCCGAAGGTTGGTTTACACACCTTTTCCCTGCAGAACGCCCAGGCTATGCCGGTACTGCGATTTATAGCCGTCTACCTTTTGTTTCAGTGACAGATGGTTTAGGTTTTGAATTGGCAGACACTCAAGGCCGCTTTATTTCTGCTGAGTTCGATTTAGGACTTGGACAAACTGCACATATTTGCTCGCTCTACCTGCCTTCTGGTTCATCGGGTGAAGAAGCTCAGGCACGTAAAGATTTATTTTTAAACGAATACAAACAAATTTTGAAGCAATGGCGTGCTGAAAATAAGTCAGTGATTGTTTGCGGTGACTACAACATCGTGCATAAACGTATTGATATTAAAAATTGGTCTGGGAACCAAAAGGCTTCAGGCTGCTTACCACATGAACGTGCATGGCTCGATCATATTTATGATGAGCTTGGCTATGTCGACACCTTCCGTGAGGTACGTAAAGAAGCCGAGCTTTACTCTTGGTGGTCTAACCGCGGACAAGCCCGTGCCAAAAATGTGGGTTGGCGTATCGACTACCATGCATGTTCACCTGACTGGAAAGAACGTACCGTGAATGCTTGGGTATTCAAAGATGAGTGGTTTAGCGACCATGCCCCAGTGATTATTGACTATAAAATTTAAGCTTTCAGCAATTAATTGAGTGAACGATTGTTTACTCAATTAGAGGTTATTTCTCACATTACATGACGAATTTGTGGATTTATCTCACAACTCGAACGTAGCATTATGGTCGCACGGCAAAGGGACATGTCAGGATGACACAAAAGGATTGGACGCCGAAGGAAGTATAAAAACAAACTAAATGATTTAGCTTGTTTTCAAGGATGTGACAATGGACGTTGGACTGAGACCCGCATGATCAGGATGATTAAATGCGGGTTTTCTCTTTTCTAGCCCTCGCATCTCTAGACTCCCCCAAATAAAACAGCTAAAAATTCGATCTGCACAGCAAATTCTTATTCTCGCTTTATTTCTACTTCTGACCGTGCAACCTTAGGCTGAATTTTCTTGTTATCGCAGCGCTTTCTTTTCTGATTCGTTTTGTTCTGTAGGCTATTCTAAAACACCAAAATGTCGTTTTGATGACAATGCCTAATATTTACAGCATGCGACTTGTACAGCAAAACATTTATTTCTTAATCCACATCACGATCGTGCTTTGAGCATTGATGAATTAGCCTGTAGGATAATGCTGAATTGTATTTTTTATCTTATTGTTTTGAATAATTGAGGACACCTGTTCATGCTTAAAATTTATGGCATCAAAAACTGTAATACCATGAAAAAAGCTTTCGACTTGCTCAACGAATTAGGCCTGACCTACGAATTTCATGACTATAAAAAACAAGCGATTGATGCTAAAACCGTAAAAAAATGGCTCGATGCCAAAGGCGCTGATGTGATTCTCAACAAAAAAGGCACCACATGGAAAAAACTCAGTGAAGAAGAGCAACAGACAGCCTTAGCCAGTGAAGAAAATTTGATTCAGTGTTTAACAGCGCATAGCAGCATGATTAAACGTCCTGTACTCGATACAGGTAGCGATTTATTGGTTGGCTTTGATGAAAGCGCTTACCGTGCATTGAAATAAATTTTTTTATCACACTCATGCACGGCTCTAGTTCAATTGTGGCTGAAAATAGGCTATAAAAAAGCCTGACATTGTCAGGCTTTTTTTGTTTGAATCATGTCAAATTAGTTGGCACGAATCCATGTTTGATTACGACCTAAAGCAGCAACGCCAATAAAGCCGCGAAGCTCTAGTTTTTTGCCACCATCAGCCAATTGACCTTTTAACTTGTAAGTTTTACCTGATTGAGGATCCAAAATTGAACCGTCTTCATAGCTTGTACCACCTACATTTTTAAGACCTGTCACAATACGTAAGCCTTTTAATGATTTGTTGTGATATGGGCCTTCACATTTTTTACAAGCGTTTTCTTCACCTGGTGTCAAAACTGACTGAATGCTCGCAGAAAGCGTACCATTTTTTTGTTCAGTGAATTTTACAATCGCTTTTGGCTGCTTGGTTTTATCATCAATGGTTTTCCAAGTTGTACCATTTAGCGGATCTGCAGCATTTGCAAATGCGGCTAAACTCATCAATCCTAATGCTAGTGCAATTTTTTTCATTTTTGTTTATTTCCCTGGTCTGATATAGACGACATTAGTATCCAAAAGTCACAACAATTTATCAATTTTTGTATGTGACCGTTTAGTGTAACCTTGTAATTTGTGTTGGTAAATATGCTCACACGATTCCAAAAATAGAAAAAGATGGAAAGACAATGAAGATATCACCACTGACGAAACAACTGATTACAGAAAGCATTTTAAAAACCACAATTCGTGGACCGAGCCAGTTCAATTTACCGCCCAATACTTTACGTTTTGCTTTGGAACAAATGTGTCGTGCATTTCCTCAAAACCCGGATGTACAAATTCGTCCTATTCGCTTAGCCGGCTTAAAAGCCGAAGAAATCAAACCTCAACAGGCATCGACCCAACTCATTTTTCATATTCATGGGGGCGCATTTTTCTTGGGTTCGATGAACACACATCGGGCGTTTCTGACTCAAGTTGCGGCACGCACGCAAATGCAAGTGTTACATTTGGATTATCCTTTATCCCCTGAAGCACAGTTCCCTGAAGCACTCGATGCCCTTTTTGATGTGTATGCGGTGTTATTAGATCAAGGGGTTCAAGCCAAAGATATTATTTTGTCAGGCGACTCTTGTGGTGCAAACTTGGCGCTTGCCTTAGCCCTTAAAATTCAACAGGACCAACTTCCACAAGTCAGTGGTTTGGTGTTGATGTCACCGTTTTTAGACCTGACGCTGAGCAGTGAGTCTTTGCGTTATAACCGTAAGCATGATGCGCTGTTAAGCATAGAAGCCCTTGAAACAGGCATTGATTATTATGTACCACGCTCGGTCGATCGAGCTGATCCATTGGTCTCGCCTTTTTTTGCAGAGCTCAAAGGACTACCTCCGATTCATATTCAAGTGGGTTCTAAAGAAATTTTATTGGATGATGCGCAGCGTTTTAAAGTCAAAGCAGAAGAAGCCGGCCTAGATGTCGAATTCAAGTTATACACTGGCATGTGGCATAACTTCCAAATGTTTAGCCCATGGTTTGAAGAAGGACAGCGTGCGCTAAGTGATTTAGCCGATTTTGCACACCGACTGGATCAGGACTAATCCGTGAAAACCAATTCCTGAAAACTGATCCCTGAAACTAATCAAAGTCACCATAAAAAAAGGTCAGCAGATGCTGACCTAAGAGGGAAATGTCAATCTGTTAAATGGCTTGAATTTGAGCCTGAGCTGTCGCCATTGCCTGTGCTTTCATGTCAGGTCCCATATTGACACCTTCGGCACGAATCACATCAATATCGCTGACACCTGTAAAATTAAACACGGCTTTTAATAAACCTTCTTGATAATCTACAGGGCTGTTATCGCCATACACACCGCCACGACTGCTGGCAATATAGACTTTTTTGTCACCTGCCAAACCCACTGGACCTTGTTCTGTATATTTAAAGGTACGACCTGCAACACTGATACGGTCGATCCATGCTTTCAAAGTTGATGGCAAACCGAAGTTATACATAGCAGCACCAACCACAACCACATCGGCATCTAAATACTGTTGCAACAACTGCTCGCCTAAAGCCGATTGTTCTGCATTTTGACCCATCAAAATTTCACTGCTGAGATGTGGAATCTGCTGTACAGCTAAATCGAGATGTTGAACCTGTGCCGCATCACCATGTTTTTGCTGTAGCTGTTGTACAATTTCAGCGCTGAGTTGACGTGAAACTGAAGCGTCGCCCATGATGCTTGAATCAATATGCAGAATTTTCATGACTAAAACCTAAAGCTGTTGTTATTAACTTGAGCCTAGTGTAATCACTTTTCATAAATAGAATAATCCCGATCCTTATGACACTATGTTTTATTTTTAGAACAATCATTTTGAACTCGCAAAAAATTTAAAATTACTGAGCGGTTCTTGACCGTTATCAAGTGTAAATTTTCATGCTAATGTAAGCCTATAAAATGATATCTATATAAACTTTAAGAAAAAAACTGATAACTCGAACAGGGCAATGACACAGGATGACGGTGAAATCAAGCATACGTGACATGATCCTCCGCAATAGAATCGCCCAGTATTTACTGGAAGATGAAGTGGTGATGAATTGGAGTATCCTGAAAAAGTGTATGCTCATGCTGATGCTTGGCTCAGCCATTCATCTGCTTTGGATCATTTGGAAATTTTATGTTTATGTCACGCCAGAACTTTGGCAGTGGGTTAACCTTGAGCTCATCCACTCTCAATTGTGGACCAACATCGTCTTTTTTTGCTTAATGGTCCTGCTGATTTGGCCTTGCTATGCTGGAAAAGATAATCCCAAGATTCAGCTAATTTTACCTTATCTTTCGGTCGGCTTATTCGTCATTTCTTTATGTCGTGATGGTTATTTAATTGGCGTCATGAGTCCAGCCACTATGATCTCCTACGTGAGCCTTGTGACCGTTGGATTGGTACTATTTACACGAAAAATCGTCTATAGCATGCTGATTCCAGCCACGATTTTTTTATCCATTTGTATGTATTTAAGCATCCGCGGCATTATCCCCTATGCCCCGATTTTTCAACCTCATGCCTATGGCTATCAAAATAGTTTTTGGCTCTTCTCAATGATCTTTTTCATTGTTCCTATTTTATTAACCTGTTTGGCTTTATTTGAAATCTTACTCAGCCAATGGCGTCACCGAGAGCATCTGATTCAAAAACTTAGTCAAGTCGACCCACTGACCAATTTATTTAATCGACGCAGTATCAATCAATGTTTGGAACAGCTCGATAGTGCTAAAACAGATACATATGCACTGGTCTTATTGGACTTAGACCATTTCAAACGCATCAATGATGAATATGGACACGATAAAGGCGATGAAACCTTGATTCTCGTCAGCCAAGTATTAAACCAACATTTACGCGGTAGTGATGTGGTTGGGCGTTTTGGCGGGGAAGAGTTTATTTTGGTGTTAAAAAATTCTAACTTAGAACAAGCGATATTCATTGCAGAGCGCTGTCGAAAAGCCATTGAGCAGCTTGAAATTTGGGGACATGATGGTCAGTCAATTCATGTGACAGCCAGTTTTGGCATTGCGATTTCTACGCCAGAATTGGTACCGCAACAATTGCTGACCCATGCAGATCAAGCGCTATACGCAGCTAAAGCTGGCGGCCGCAACATGGTGATGGCCTACACCGAACAACAAAGCTTTAGCCATTTGGTTTAAAACTTTTATATAGGTAAGACGCGACATTAAGCTTTTAACGTGGATACTGTTCCATACGACGGACTGGCTGTTCCAGTTGAGCAGCCGCGATCCATGCCTCCACAGAAGGATGCTGCAAAATCTTTTGCATATAACGCTGTGTGTTGTCACTCACAGGTAACTGAAAGGTCTGTAAACGTGTTACCACGGGTGCAAAAAACGCATCGGCAATACTAAATTCACCGAATAAAAAGCCATCCACCGCAGCACGACTCGACCAAATCTGCTCGATTCGCGCTACTTCAGCACGTAATTCAGCATGTTCAGACCATAATCTCTGACCATGGCGACCATAATCCGCCTGCAAATTCATACTGCATAAGCTACGCAATTGCATAAAACTACTGTGCATTTCCGCGCAAATACTCCGTGCCCATGCACGTTGTGTGGGATCTTTGGGCCACAGTGTAAGCTCTTGAAACTGCTCTGCCAAATATTCACAAATCGCCAATGAGTCCCAAATCATCACACCGTCATGTTGCAGTAGGGGCACCTTGCCATTGGCATGTAGGGCTAACATTTGCTGCTTGAACGCTGCGCCATCTGCTTCTTCAGAAAAAGGAATCAAGATCTCTTGAAAGGGTAAATTAAACGCGTGTAACACCAACCACGGTCGCATAGACCACGTCGAATAGTTTTTATTGGCAATATATAATTGCATCATTTTTATTCTCCACGCGATTTAAATTTTTCCAATTGCGCTAACAATTCTTTCTCGCTAAATGCGCCCGTCAAGCGCAGTCCACGTATCTCTTGATGCGCTGTATCTAAAAATAAATAGGTCGGTGGCCCTAAAATATCCCATTGATTGAGCAGTACTTGATGGGTTGCATCATACTGACTCAAATCCAACTTAATTAAGTAATACGGTGCCAAAGCCTGTTGCACTACTGTCGATTTTAAAACTTTATGTTCAATCGGCTGGCAGGCCACACACCAATCGGCATAGACATCAATAATTGCGGATTGACCTTGAGGAATTTCACTTAATAAACGTTGAAACTCTTCCGCTGTATGTGCCACATGCCAAGCACTTTGTTGTTGATTTTCTTCGACTAAAAAACGTTGGCTATGTTGATATTGACTGTACACAATATAAGGTACGGCGGCACAGAACACCAAGATATACAGCCATTTGAGCTGAGTACTGCGCCATAAAATGCGCCAAAGCACATAAGCGCTAAACACCAGACCCAGAGCAAGGGATAACCACTGTAACCAAGCTTCACTGATCAATGGTCGAATAAAATACAAAGCCAATGCCAACATGATGAAAGCAAAGAGCACCTTGATTTGATTCATCCACAAACCCGCTTTAGGCAATACCCGTGAGCCAAGGACACTGGCCAACAATAGCGGGGTCCCCATGCCAAAGCCGAGGGTGAATAACAATAACGCACCTTGCCACTGACTTTGGGTTTGGGAAATAAATAATAATGCGCCTGCCAACGGTGCTGTCATACAAGGACCGACCAGTAATGCTGAAATCATCCCCATGACCCCAGCGCCAACGAGACTACCGCCCTTTTGCATCGACTGAGCTTGGTCTAAGCGATTGACCCAACTGCGTGGCAATTTCAGTTCAAATAAACCAAATAAATTCAGGGCAAAAACCACAAAGAGTACGCTAAAGGCAATTAAGGTCGAGGGTTGTTGCAACCAACGCTGGAAATTCAAACCTGCAGACGACGCCACCAAGCCGAGAATGGCATACACCATCGCCATACTGGTGACAAAAGTCAGTGCAATCATCCATGCTTTTAAACCTCGGCTGTCGCGGACAATCAGTGAGGTTAAAATCGGCAGCATTGGCAATGAACAAGGGGTAAAAGCCAGCAAAAAACCCAGGCCAAAAAACAGCAAAAGTCCATAAAATATAGAGCTTTGTGCTAATTTTTCAGACCACATTTGGTCACTTGCGGTATAGCGTTCAGAAGCCAATGCAGCATTCTCTGCCCTTTGCTGATCTAAACGATTCGCCGTGGGCTGTTCGGCATTATTTTCTGCTGCGAAGTCGAGTAAGCGTTTATTTGGACTGGCAAGATTTTGCTGTGTGACCAAGCCAGAAGCATCCGTTTCAAAGCTGATGCTCTGTGGTGGATAACACACCCGATCCTTGGCACAGCCTTGCCAACTGACTTGATAGGTCTGCAGCTTTTGAGTTGGAATTTTAAAACTCAACTGTTGGTAATACACCTGCGTATGACCATAGTTATCGTCTTTTAAATCCTCAGCAGCAGGCAAATCCAAAGCCAAAACTTGATTGCCCTGCTTCACCTCTATTTTGTGCTGATACAGATAATAATGCGCTGGAATATCCCAACTCAGCTCCGCCTGATCTGCACGATCGGAGACGACCGAGAAAGGAAAAGCATCTTCAGCTGAAAGTAATGCATCCTGAGCAGAAACGCCCATACTGAACGACAGCACAGCCGCTGCCGCAACATAAGTCCATTGTTTCATTCAGCTGAATTCATCCTCAGTCTGTATTTATACGTTTTAAAATTTAGGGTTCTTTTAGAACAGGTAAGATACGCCCAAACCTGACTGATAATTTTTATGACCGCCAGTGAGTTCTAGACCGACGCTCGCATCCAACTGCATACGATCCGAAACGGCATATGTCAGACCTGAAGCCAAAGACACTTCCTGATCGGTACTCTCTGCTTTGCGATAAACCAGCTCAGAGAAACCCGATAAATTACCTGCTATTTGATATTCCATTCCCGGAATGGCACTCACAGCCCAATCACCATCTTGAACCTCATAACGCATGGTCATTGAAGTCCCAATTGTATCGCTATAATCATAAGCCACAGCGGAAGTCAGACTATAAATGTCATCTTCAGCACTAAAGCCTTCATTGCCTGTTGCAATAATGGCTTCAGCAAGAATAGCCATCGACAATTTCTCACCATTCAAATCAATGGCTTTTTTCAGGCCAATGCTGACATCACCCAAACCATCGTCTTCAACTGAGCGACCCGCAACTTTGGTTTTAGACCATGTAGGACCTTGCCAACCCAATTGCAATTCCAAATCTTTTGCCAAACCAGTACGGAATAACATGTCTGCATTTAAAGTGGTGCTTTTTACTTTTTCACCATTTTCATCACGACTTTCACTATAGCTCGCTGCTGGCAAACTTTGTTCCCATGCCAAACGACCTACAGGGGTAATGCCTGTGCCCATACCCGCGCCCGGACGGTCAAATGAAAAATCCGCCGCAAATGCAGACAGGCTCAAACTGGATAATGTTGCAATGCTTAAAACTTTAAATACAGTCATGTTTTTACTCACAATTATGCTAATTCTTTGGTCATTTTTGCGCCATGGCTACGCAAAAGCTCCAAGGTTTGTTTTTCTTCTTCCAATGCTTCCGACCAATTTACCGCGTCAAAATCACAGTCAAAAAATAATTCACTAATCGACGACAAAATGGTTAAACCATCGCTATCAATCATATTTGGATTCACTTTTTCATCCAATAAACGCTGTACCGCAGGGACACATGCTGCACTCGCGGCATCCCATAATGGACCATAAATTTCTTCAGCATCCCATAAATGCACATTGGCTTTGGCTTGAATCAGCGCTTCCAAGATTTGCATATGTACGTCTAAATGTTGTGTTTTCTGTTCTGCTGTTAAGGGTTGGCCTGCTTCATACGCTTCGCAAACCATTTCCCACCATTTAAACAAACCATCAGACCATACAGAAACCGCAGGTCCTTTTTCAAAGTCGATAAAATTTGGATTAAGACCATCTGCCAACAGGCGTTGCACCTGTGCAAGATCTTGTTCTTCTAACGCTTGCACAAAAAGCTGTTGTTGCGCTGTTAACATCTGGAAAGCTCACTTCAATTTATTTTGATCTATTATGCCGAATAAAGCTGCGTTTGTTTGAATTTCATGTAAAACAAAATACAAAACACACAAAAAAAGCCCCGCAGGGCTTTTTTTAAATTTTGAGACTTATTCGTCGTCTACGCTGTCATCCGCTTCAGCAAAAGCAGGTTGCGTACTGCGTGGGTTCTCTTTCTTTTCGAACACATGTTCAAGACTACGTTTAAGTCGATCAATTGCACCGTGAATAGCTGTATCTACATTATGACCACGATGGTTGACCACGACAGGTTTCAAACCTGCTGGACGTGCTTCAATCATACATTTGATGTCGTCGCTGCCGCCCTTGTCCCCATTTTCATCACTTAAATGCACCGAAAAGTGGGTAATGCGTTCACTATGGCGCTGAAATTCTTCATTAAGTTCTGCACGAACGTATGTAATTAGTCGATCACTGTTTATAATGTTTTTATCTGTACGGATTTCAATGTTCATAATATCATCCTCATATCTATCTGTATTAGCTATAAAAATTTGTGCAAAACTTATTATCTTGGCACGTTACATTTGCTGTAAATGTTACAGCAATGACCATCTTCAACTTTGTATGGAACGTCGTCCTCCACATTGAATGATGAACACTTTAGAGTCTGCAGATCCGTGTCCTTATACTTCGAATATCGGTCTTAAGTTAGAATTTTGCAAGTGCTATTTTGATATTTTTTTAATATCCATACAAAAAGTAAGACTTTATTGTAGATTTGCATTGTTTTAATTGATTTGGGTCATATTTTTGTGCATTTCCTCAACGCCCACCTTCTATTTGTACAATTCCACTCCAACTCAAAATCTCGCTTTTACCGTCATTGATCATTCACGGCATATTTCCCCTTCAAATTACAAAACAATTTTGCCGTTGAGTAAAATTTGGCTTTATTTTTGCTTAATAATCTGTATGCTTTCAGTGCTTCTCGGGGGGAGATATTTTTTAATGAAACTTACACAAATCGTTGCATCATGTGCATTAGCATCTGCTGCTGCTTTCACTCAAGCTTCACCTATCGTATGGCAAGATTTCAGCTTAACTGGCCTATATGGTGAAAATTATGTTGTGCCTTTTGATGGTGACAACAATGAACAGAAAACGATCACAGCTGAATATGCCGCTAAACTGAAATATTCAGATGTATTCTTCTTCGTTGACCAAGCTTGGGACAAAGATGATGAAGCATCGACTTACCTTGAGCTTGCACCGCGCCTTAGCTTAGGCGAAGTTTCTGGTAAAGACCTTTCTATGGGGCCGATCAAAGACGTTCTGATTGCAACGACTTGGGAACATAATGCCGGCTACGACAAAAATTCTGAGTTTAATAACTTCTTGTATGGTATTGGCTTTGCTTTAGACATTCCATATACACAGTATGCAAACATCAACTTCTATAAAGCCGATAATGATTCTAAATCAGCCGGTACTAAAGATGATTATCAAATGACGATCACTTATGCTGTGCCATTTAAAATTGGCTCTGAAGATTTTCTAGTAGATGCTTTCCTTGACTGGTCAACAGCTGAAAAAGGGGCGCAAGCTAGTGAATTAAACTGGACAAGCCAATATAAATGGAATATAGGTAAGCATATCTCTCCTAAGACTAAGCTCTACGTAGGTGTTGAACACTCGGTTTGGAACAACAAATATGGCCTGAAAGGTCAGGACCAAAACGATGTCAGCGCTTTGGTGAAATACCACTTCTAAGTTCGACTCAGAACGCGATGAAGAAAAAAGCAAGGTTCATCACCTTGCTTTTTTTATGCCTAAGTTTTTAAATTGACTTTATTTTTATCAGAAATTTGCGCATGTCTTTTCTCATTCGACCTGCAACTCCACAAGACTTAGCGGCCATTCTCGCAATCTATAATCATGAAGTTCTCAACGGCTTTGCGACATGGAATGATCAAGCTTATACTCTTGACTCTTTTCAACAGAAATTGCTGGATTTCCAAAAGCAAAATTTTCCTTTTGTGGTGATTGAAGATCAGGATCAACAGCAAATCGCCGGTTATGCTGACTATGGTTCTTTCCGCCATTTTGCTGGCTATCGACATACTGTTGAGCATTCTGTCTATATTGACCCAAACTATGCTCGACAGGGTCTTGGTCAGCAATTATTAGAGCACCTAATTCAGCATGCCAAAAGCCAAAATATGCATGTCATGATTGCAGGCATTGATCACGGCAATAGCGCCTCGATTGCCCTGCACAAAAAATTAGGCTTTAAGCAAACAGGTTATATGCCTGAAGTGGGACAAAAGTTTGGTGAATGGCGTGATCTGGTCCTGATGCAACTTCAGTTATAACCCGTGTTGAGCTGTGTTTATGGTAATTTATCCAAACGAATACCATCTTGAATTACACTCAGCACCGATAAATTATGACGCACCGCATCACGATAAAGATCTTGTAACTGTAAAAAAAGTAGTTTTAATTCGGCCAATTTAAGCTCTTGCTCAGGTGCGGTTTCTGCAATCGTGACCAAATAACGTTTTTTGATTTCATCCACGCTTAACTGTTGTAATGCCTGATGGATTTCTGCAACGCGAACTACAGTATTGTAATGCACTGCAAGGCTCAGTCCCGGTCGTCGCTCTGACAAAGGATGTTCTGCCTGAATGGCATAACTCAGTGCCGCAACTGAATCACTGTTCACGCTTAATAATGGATTCAACTCTTGCCACGCTTCCCCTAAAAAAAAGGAGTGTTGTACAAAAGGTGAATCCAAGACATCTTGAGGGGTTTCTGCTTCTAAAATCAGTGTTTCCAAATCATTCGGTGGGATCAAATATAATATCGCGTCCATATTCTTATCTTCTTGTTATGTATTTAGTTAAGATTAACTTTTATTGAGCAATAATTATACAATTTTTTGTATATCAGCTGACTTATTCAATTCATGTATAGCCCAATCTATTCCGACTGAAATCATAAGTAACTCACTATTACTATGCTTACCGCCAATTCAATTAGACCACCTGCTATCAAAAAACAAATGCATGTCTAAAGTTTAAAAGCGAATTATTTCAAAGTATGAATTTTATGCGCTAAAATTTAAAATTATCAAAATTAATCAGGGGGATAAATGGCAAAATTCTTAAATACCAGTGGCACTAACTTCTTTCTTGAAGAGTTAATCAAAAATGCCAAAGAGCGTTTGATTTTAATCAGCCCCTATTTACGTTTAAATGACCGTATTAAGGAGCTTCTTGAAGATAAAGACCGTATGAAAATTGATATTCGTATTGTCTACGGTAAGAGTGACTTACATCCAGATGAAATAAAATGGATGCAAAAACTGGATTATGTCCGCGTGAGCTTTTGTAAAAATTTGCATGCAAAGTGCTATTTAAATGAAGGTGAATGCATTATTTCAAGTTTAAATCTTTATGAATTTAGCCAAGTAAATAACAATGAAATGGGGATTTTAGTTCGTAAATACGAAGATGATGAAGTCTTTAAAGATGCCTATGAAGAAGCCCAACGTATTATTCGCATCAGTGATGAAGTACGCATTACTTTAGATGAGGTGAAAGCAGAAAAACCTACTATTGAAAAAAATGAAGAAGAATCACTTTTACAATCTAAATTAACCAGTTCAAAACTCGCCGCAAAGCACAAATTAAAACCCCCTGAATTATTAGAACTATTGGTGAGTAAAGGGTTACTTGAAGAAAAAGCAGAAGGTAAGCATACGCTTACAGATTCAGGTAAATTCATTGGAGGAGAATTCAAGCCCAATCAATATGGTGGCTATTTTCTTTGGCCTGAAAACATTGAACTTTAATCCACATAAAAATTTCCTCCCTTTAAGCATTACAGCCGTGAGTAAAATACCTACCCCCTCTCTTGCCCCAAAATATGGAGCAAAAGAGGGTATTAAACAACCTAAATCGCCACCAGTTCCCGAATACCTTTTTCGGGCATTTCACTACCGACACCTTGTGCAATCACTTGCCCCCGCGCCATCACGGTATATTCATCTGCCAGTTCTTCTGCAAAATCATAAAACTGTTCAACCAAAACAATCGCCATTTCTCCGCCATCAGCTAACTGACGAATCACACGACCAATGTCTTTAATAATCGAGGGCTGAATGCCTTCAGTCGGTTCATCTAAAATCAATACCCGCGGTTCGGAAGCGAGCGCACGGGCAATCGCCAATTGCTGCTGCTGACCTCCAGATAAATCTCCACCTCGTCGATGTTTCATTTCATCCAATACGGGGAAAATCTCATAGAGATGTTCTGGCACTTTTCGGGTTTTAGCGCCTTTAAATTTTGCCATCCCAATCAAAATATTTTCTTCAACGGTCAAGGTCGAGAAAATATCCCGCCCTTGCGGTACATAAGCTAAGCCTTCACGTACACGCTGTTCTGGACTTAGCTTAGAAATATCTTTGCCATCCAGTAGGATCTGCCCTGACTTGATCGGTAAAATGCCCATTAAACATTTTAATAAGGTGGTTTTACCCACACCATTTCGCCCGAGCACCACTGAACACGCCCCCACGGGAGCGGCAAATGTCACATCTCTTAAAATATGACTGCCACCATAAAACTGATTGACGTCTTTGACTTCTAACATGGTCTGCTCCTTAACGTCCAAGATATTTTTCAATGACATCTTCATTGGCTTGGACTTCGGCCAATGTACCCTCGGCCAAAATCGCACCTTGCGCCAACACGGTGACTTTTTCACTGATGGTGTCAATAAAGCTCATGTCATGTTCAACCACGATAAGGGTATGGTTCTTTTTCAATTCTAAACACAGCTCTGCGGTACGCTCTGTTTCAGCATCGGTCATCCCTGCTACGGGTTCATCTAGCAGAATCAACTTTGGACGCTGCATCAGTAGCATGCCTATTTCTAACCACTGCTTTTGACCATGTGACAACAGCCCTGCCGGTTTATGGATTAATTCTTCTAAGCGGATTTGTGCTAAAGATTCGTCCAAGGCATTTTGCGCATCTGGATCGAGTTTGCTGAAGAAACTCTTTTTCACCCGTTTATCTTTCGGTGCTGCCAATAACAGGTTTTCCATCACAGTAAAATTTTCAAATACAGTAGGCTTTTGAAACTTACGACCGATCCCAGCTTCTGCAATTTGCTCTGTACTCATTTTTGCCAAATCATAGGTTTGCCCAAAAAAAGCCGAACCTTCTGTCGGACGAGTTTTCCCTGTAATCACATCCATCAGCGTGGTTTTGCCTGCACCATTGGGACCAATGATGCAGCGCAGCTCACCTTCTTTGATATATAACGACAAATCATTTAATGCACGGAAAGAATCAAACCAGACACTGACTTTTTCTAAATACAAGGCAATGCCGTGACTGAAATCCGCACCCTGCTCCTTTGGTCGTCCATAACCTTCAGCAGCATGACCGCCATGCGGTTGAACCCATTGATCATTCATTCGCTGCGCTCCTTTTTAAACCGCTCTAATAACCCAATCACACCTTTTGGCAGGAATATCGTTACCACAATAAACAGCGCACCTAAAATCAATAGCCATGCCTCTGGATAAGCCACCGTGAAATAGGTCTTCACCCCATTGATTAAACCTGCACCCAGTATCGGGCCAATCAGCGTACCGCGACCACCTGCAGCCACCCACACCGCCATTTCAATCGAATTGACAGGGTTCATCTCACTCGGGTTAATAATGCCAACTTGGGGTACATACAAAGCACCAGCAATCCCTGCGATCACTGCTGACAACACCCATGCATAGAGCTTGTACCATAAGGTGCGGTAACCTAAATATTGCAAACGGTTTTCACTGTCACGAATTGCACCAAGTACACGACCATAGGGTTTATTCATCAGGTGGCGTAAACCGACAAAACAGACCAGCAAAGTCAGTGCAGTGAGGAAACACAAGGTTGCGCGCATTGGTGCAGAGGTAATATCTAGACCTAAGATGGTTTTAAAACCGGTAAAGCCGTTGTTACCGCCAAAGCCGGTTTCATTGCGAAAAAATAGTAGCGCAGCGGCAAAGGTCATGGCTTGGGTAATAATTGAAAAATACACGCCTTTAATTTTGGAGCGGAAGGCAAAGAAGCCAAAAATGAAGGCAATCAGTCCTGGGACTAAAACCACCAAAGCCAATGCCCACACGATATGTTCAGTACCCATCCAGTACCACGGTAGCTCGGTCCAACTCAAAAAGCGCATAAAATCGGGTAAGCCATCGCCTGCCGCTTCGCGCATGAGATACATACCGAAGGCATAGCCGCCCAAGGCAAAGTACAGACCATGCCCTAAGCTTAAAATGCCGGCATAGCCCCAAACCAAATCTAAGGCCAATGCCACCAAGGCGAGACACATAATTTTGCCAATGAGCGTGACCCAATACGCTGATAAATGCAGTGCTGAATCGGCGGGTAATACATGTAACCAAGGTAAAATCAGCAAAATGGCAAAGCACACGGCAATCGCCATACCGCTATAGGGTTTATCCGATAATAACGAAGTGATTTTCATGCGCTTACTCCACAAAACGGCCTTTGATGGCAAACAAACCTTGTGGACGTTTTTGAATAAACAAAATCACAAGAACTAGTAGAATAATTTTCGCTAAGACTGCACCCATGCCGATTTCCAGCACTGTGCCACTAACACCTAGACCTAATGCAGCCAGTACTGCGCCCCATACTTGGCCAACACCACCCACCACAACCACCAAGAACGCATCGATAATATAGTTTTGTCCTAGGTCAGGACCGACATTGCCGACTTGTGCTAAGGCACAGCCTGCCAGACCTGCAAGCCCCGAACCTAAACCAAAAGCCATCATGTCAATGCGGCTAGAACGGATACCTACGGCCTGTGCCATTTGACGGTTTTGCGTCACGGCACGAACAAATAAACCAAAGCGGGTTTTATTCAGCAAGTAAACCAGTAATAGGAGTACCGCAACGGTAAAGCCAATAATGGCAATACGGTTATAAGGCAGCATCAGACTCGGTGTCACAGCAATGCCCCCTGACAGCCATGAAATATTCGACACCTCAACGTTCTGCGCACCAAAAACCATGCGCACCACTTGCATTAAAATTAAGCTCACACCAAAGGTGGCTAATAGTGTTTCCAATTGACGGCCATACAAGGGACGAATAACAGTACGTTCAATCAACATGCCGATCAAAGCACTTACAATAAATGCAGCAGGAATCGCGGCAATCAAGTACCAATCGACATAGCTACTGAGATAACTCTTAAACAGGCTTTGCACCACATAAGTGGTATAGGCCCCGATCATGATCAGTTCACCATGCGCCATGTTAATCACGCCTAGCAGACCATACGTAATGGCTAAGCCCAACGCCGCCAGTAGTAAAATACTGGCCGTGCTGAGACCTGAAAAGACATGTCCAGTCCATTCACTGGCCTGAATACGAGTTTTAATATTGCTCTTGGCTTCTGTCAGTGCGGCTTTTAACTCAGGATGCAGGTTGGCTTGTTGTAATTCCTGTTCCACCATCGCCAACACATCGGGACGGTTAGAATCTTGCAGCACTTTGGCCGCCTGTATTTTTTGTAAAACATCAGGGTTTTGATAATCCAAGCGTGCTTTGAGCTGCGCTAAACGGGCTTTAACTTTGTTATTTTTTTCATTTAAATACAATTGATTAATATTTTTAACATCCAACTCAGCCAAGTTATTTTCTAAAATATCAATTGCATCCAAACGTTGGTTTAAATCATCCGATTGCAGCTTTTCTTTCGCTTGCGCAAACGTTAAGGCTTTACGAAGGGTATTCACCAAGGTGACTTGAGATAAATCGGCAGGCCAATCCGTCACGGTTTGCAAATCAGGATAGCTCAATAATTTTTCGTCAGTTTCTAAAATATAGGTTTGACCGCTTTGACCACTATATAACTGGTCTTTTTCGACCAATGCGGCCAACTGATCTAAGGATTCAATATCGCCCGGCCATTGATTCAGTAAACTGCGGCGCTCGGTAAAACTACCGCGAACAAATTGCTGAATGGCGTCACCTTGCTGCACAGATTGCACCGTAGGCACGACATTCGCTGCAGTTTCTGCATGCACGATTTGCAGACAGAATAATTGGCTCAGGAATAGAAAAAGGATCGGGAAATTGCGTAATTTTTTCATCTTATAAGCATCCCTATTGAGTAATAGAACAACCCCATCTAGGGATCACATCAAAACATGCCCACTACACAATGGCAGTAGGCATTTGGATTGAATTATTTCGGGATGTACGGGCTCCATGGCTCTGCAGCAATGGTTTTTGCGGTTTTGTGCACCACATCAAACTGACCATCGGCACGGATCTGACCAATCATGACTGGTTTATGCAAATGATGGTTCGACGCATCCATTTGCAAGGTATAGCCCGATGGCGCTTTAAATTCTTGGCCGGCCATAGCTTCACGCACTTTATCGACATCTGTGCTTCCTGCTTTTTCTACCGCTTGTTTCCACATATTGATGCCGACATAGGTAGCCTCCATCGGGTCATTGGTCACAAATTTATCGGCATTTGGCAGTTTGTATTCCACGGCATACTGCTTCATTTTATTGGTGAATTCAGTATTCACTGGATTTTTCACTGACATGAAGTAGTTCCATGATGCCAAGTGTCCGACCAGCGGCTTGGTGTCGATACCGCGTAATTCCTCTTCACCTACAGAGAACGCCATCACTGGAATATCCGCAGCTTTGATGCCTTGGTTGCCCAATTCACGATAGAATGGCACATTTGAATCGCCGTTAATGGTCGAGATCACAGCAGTCTTTTTCCCTGCCGCAAACTTCTTCACATTGCCCACAATGGTTTGATAGTTGCTATGACCAAATGGCGTGTATTCTTCCATGATGTCTGCATCGGCAATGCCTTTTGACTTCAAGAATGCACGTAAGATTTTGTTGGTAGTGCGTGGGTAAACATAGTCTGTGCCCAATAGTACAAAGCGTTCTGCCTTACCACCCTCTTCACTCATCAGATATTCAACAGCAGGAATCGCTTGCTGATTCGGTGCTGCACCTGTGTAGAAAATATTTTTAGACTGTTCCTGACCTTCATACTGAACAGGGTAGAACAATAAGCCATTTAATTCTTCAACCACGGGTAAAACCGACTTACGAGATACCGACGTCCAGCAACCAAAAATCACGGCTACTTTGTCTTGGGTAATCAACTGACGAGTTTTTTCCGCAAATAGTGGCCAGTCCGATGCCGGATCCACCACCACAGGTTCTAGTTTTTTGCCCAATACCCCGCCATTGGCATTAATTTCATTAATCGCCATCAAGGCCGTATCTTTTAGAGAAGTTTCTGAGATCGCCATCGTGCCTGACAGCGAATGTAAGATCCCGACTTTAATAGTATCGCCACTTGCTGCAGCGGCTTTTGGTTCTGATGTAGCGCTTTCTGTTTTTTCTTCTGCAGGTTTTGAACAGCCCGTTAAAGCAATCGCCCCAGTCATCGTTGCCGCTAAAATACTTTTAGCAAATACATTGCGTTGAAACATTATTCACACTCCCAACCTAAGCTTGTAATTCACATTTTTAAAATGCATTTGTTGTCTTTCATCACAACAGAGCAATTCAATAACTGTGCCAAGCCTTATTTTTTATTTTGATTGAGTGCTTTTATTTATTTTTAAATGTTATTTTTCACATAGTTACAATCATAAAATTTGCTTTTAATTTTTTATGGGTCGATTCAAAAATCGTAAAATCACCGCAAAGATGCATACAAACTTGTATCCAACATTTGACCTATAATTGAACAATTTTGCGACGTTTTTCAAAAAACACGGTGTTTTGGCACACAAATCATGCAGCTTTTCCTAAATTTGAAGCAAAAAAAAACCACTTGCGTGGTTTTTTCCTTGTTGCAATTTTAAACCGCTAAATCGGCCAAATTACCCTTCTGTTCCAACCAATATTTACGGTCTGAAGAGCGCTTCTTCGCCAATAATTTGTCGAGTAAACCTGAAGTAAACTGTACGTCATCCAAGTCCAGTTGCACTAAACGACGTGTATCGGGATCCATAGTCGTTTCACGCAGCTGACTCGCGTTCATCTCGCCCAATCCTTTAAATCGAGTGATTTGAGGATTTTTGGTTTTACATTTCTTTAAGATGCTTTCTAGTTCATCTTCATCCAAGGCATAGTGCACATCTTTATTGTCATCTATACGGAAAAGCGGTGGCATCGCCACAAACAGATGCCCTTCCTCAACCAAAGTATGGAAATGTTTGACGAACAGTGCGCAAAGTAAAGTTGCAATGTGCAAACCATCCGAGTCGGCATCGGCCAAGATACAAATCTTGCCATAACGGAGTTCTGACAAGTCGTCACTGCCCGGATCAACGCCAATGGCAATCGCAATATCATGTACTTCTTGCGATGCCAAAACTTCGTCTGAAGACACTTCCCAAGTATTTAAAATCTTACCACGGATCGGCATGATCGCTTGGAAGTTCTTATCACGTGCTTGCTTGGCAGAACCACCTGCAGAATCCCCTTCCACAATAAACAGTTCTGATTCTTCGAGGGTATGACCTACACAGTCAGCCAATTTACCTGGTAAAGCTGGACCTGAAACGATCTTTTTACGTTCAACTTTTTTCGCAGCTTTTAAACGGCGACCGGCCTTGGCAATCACCATTTCAGCCAGTTGCATGGCAATATCGGAGTTTTGATTCAGCCACAGTGCAAAGGCATCTTTGGCAATATTTAACACCACACCAGAGGCTTCACGGCTTGAAAGTCGTTCTTTGGTCTGACCCGAAAATTGTGGCTCTTGAAATTTCAAAGACAGAATAAAGTTGACGCCATCCCACACATCTTCGGCAGACAGTTTCATATTCCGTGGCAATAAATTCCGTAATTCACAGAATTCACGAATCGCATCTGTCACACCCGAACGTAAACCGTTGACATGGGTACCGCCCTGCGCGGTCGGGATGAGGTTCACATACGACTCTTGAATGGACTCACCGCCTTCCACATTCCAACAAATCGCAAACTCGGCGCTGGCACGCTCTGCTTCACCAGTCGCCACAAATGCAGGGGCAGGAACGATGTCACGGTCTTGCAGTTCATCCATCAAATAGTCAACCAGACCATTTTCAAACTGCCATTCAATTTTTTCGTTATTGATTTGATCGACATAAATGATTTGTAGACCGGCTGCCAATACTGCTTTGGCTTTTAAATTATGTTTAAGCGCTTTTAAGGCAAATTTAGGTGAGTCAAAATATTTCGCTTCAGGCCAAAAATGCACGGTAGTACCCGTTGCACGTTTAGCGCATTTACCTTCCAACACCTCAAGCGGTGCCACAGGAACGCCATGTTCAAAAGCCATTTTATACAGGTTGCCATGACGTTGAACTTCCACCTCAACACGGTTGGACAATGCGTTGACGACAGAAATCCCTACACCATGCAGACCACCTGAAAATTGATAATTGTCTGTGCTGAATTTACCGCCGGCATGCAGTTTGGTCAGAATGATTTCAATCCCGCTTTGACCATACTCAGGATGGATGTCAACCGGCATCCCACGACCATTATCTTCAACTGACAATGAGCCATCTTTATACACTGTCACGGTAATTTTATTGGCATGTCCTGCAAGCGCTTCATCGACGGCGTTATCTATCACTTCCTGCGCCAAATGGTTTGGTCGTGTAGTGTCTGTATACATCCCCGGACGACGACGTACCGGATCTAGGCCAGATAAAACTTCAAGTGATTGAGCCGTATATTGCGTCACGTTGCAAAATTCCCTGCTTTTTGGTTAAAACATTTCTTCAAGCGCTACAGTATATGCTTTTTTATTAAAATGCATATCTCTTGCGATCAGCCGCCATTTTCTTAAACAATTTAAACGTCAAATGATGTCGTAACTGCCCATTTTTTGTATGTTAGATCTGGCATGTCAGCATTTGTATTGGATCATTTTATTTAGGCATATTTTTGACAGCATCGGACAAAAACTGCAAGAGCATCGGTATTTTTTCTGCAAAATCATCCATGCCATGTGTTCCACCCACCTCAGTGATCAACATGGCCATGCCGGCTTGAGCCGCACTATAAAAATCAGCGGCATCTCGATAATCCAAGGTTTCATCACCTTGTTGGAGCAAGACCAACAGTTGATCTGCATTCTTAACCTTAGATACCGCCAAAGCCTGCATTTGATTGAGCTGTGCATCATCTAAGCACCATGTTTCAGTCACCTGATAGGGCAATGCCGTCTCGCCAAATAAATCACGAAATAATTGCCATGGATAGACCGCAGGATTGATGAGCACCGCAGGAATGTGATGGCGTGCCATCAACTGCGTCGCATAAAAGCCACCTAAGCTGCTGCCCACTAAAACCACATCATCTAGACCGTCAATCAGCTCTGACATCTGCTGCATCACCTGTAGCGGTGGCATATTCAAATCTGGCAAATGCATATGCACACCATTTAAGTCTGCGCAATAGCACCGTAATATCTGCCCTTTCACTGAATTTGAGTTACTTTGAAAACCATGCAAATACACAATATTCATCATTTTGATTCCAAATTGATCTTTAAATTGCCTTAAAAGTGGCATATAAGTGCTAACTACATCACATTTTATAAATTTGAATTTTTAGCAAAATTGTCAGACAAAAGGCATTCACCGACAGGTCTGTTATCGGTATTGTAAAAGCTGTTCGTGAGAATTTTATAAAATAAACAATGAAACTTCAGACTATTCCAGTAATAAATACAATCGAGGAATAGCATTGAATGTAAGGATAGGAACATTATGCCTAGCTTAACACCATTGCATGAAACCTATTGTAAATGGGATCGCACACCACCCAGTCAAGCAGATGTACTGGAAGGTTTGGCACAGCTCGTGACAATGCGTTTTAGTGATGTCGTGCATGACTTGATCAAAAACATTCAACGTGAAATTTTAATCAGTATTTTTGGAATGAGCGAACAAGGCTCGAAAGCCTTTCATAAGCAGCCGACGATTGCACGGATTTATGAATTTTCTTACAACACCTTTTTCAACTATGGCAATTATTTACTTGCACCAACGCTGCGTAGCATTATTGAAAAATTCCCACGCTTACACGACAAACCCCTCACGCCGTCTTTACATTTTTTAGTGGGCGCGCTGAATGGGGTCTTGGGCGACTATTTACTGAAATATCACAACCCGATGGCCTTACCCATGGTGGTTTACGACCATTATGGTGCGGTACAAAAAGGCGAATTAACCGGTCGTATTACCCTGTTGATTCATGGGCTCTGCATGAATCATCTGTCATGGTCGACAGCCAAATATGGCGGCATTGGTGAAAAATTACTGTCACAACGTGACCACAACACCATGCTGTATTTAAATTACAACACGGGTCGTCGTATTTCGACCAATGGCCGCAGCCTTGCCAATACATTAGAGGATTTGGTCCGTCGCAACCCCGGTATTACCAGTATCGACTTAATTGGTCATAGTATGGGGGGCTTAGTCTCCCGTAGTGCCATTTTTTATGGCAAACAAAATATGTATCAATGGATTCATCAAGTCGAAAATCTAGTCTGCTTGGGCTCACCACATCATGGTGCTGTGCTTGAACGTGTCGGATTTCATCTGCAAGATCAATTGGGGCGTTTCCCCTTGGTCAAAATCGTGGGGCACGTGGTGAATATTCGTAGTAACGGCATTTTAGATTTGCGCTATGGCAGCGTGCGTGATGACGATTGGGAACATAATGATGTCCGCATTGGGCTCATGGATGACAACCGTAAACCTGCCCCGATTCCATCACATATCAATACCTACCTCGTGGCAGGGACCATTGAATATGAACATCGTCGCAATAAAACGCGACATGTGATTGGAGATTACTTGGTCAGTGTGAAAAGTGCGTTGGGGGAACATCCAAATGCACGGTATCAACTGAAAGTTCCAGATTCACATAAAGCAATTTTTTATGGCCTGAACCATTTCGAAATTCAGCATCATCCACAAGTGGCCGAGCAAATCGTGCATTGGTTCTATCCAAACAATGACGATAAAGCTTGTGATCATATCTATGAATTTATGATGGACTTGGAAAGTATGGAAGGCATTGCCCTGACCTAAGGTAAACTTCCCCCATGCAGACTCGTATAAAAAAGCCCTCAACTGAGGGCTTTTTTATATATCACTGAATTAGAATTTATCACGTAAACGTGGCACTGGTTTGCTTGGGTATTTACGCAATAACTGCCAAAGACTGAGCAAAGTTAAGACCGCAAAAAACACCAATGACCAAACCGGTAATGATTGTCCCAAGAACGTCCAATCCACTTTGGCACATTCACCAGAGCCGGTTAGTACTTGTTCAAAGACTGATTTTAACGGCAGCGTTTCTACCCAATAATCCAGTCCTGGGCCACAGCTAGGTACTTTGTCTGGCGGTAAGTTTTGCAGCCAAATATGACGCGCAGCCACCCCAGCAGACCAAAGAATTGATAGTGTCCCCAACAATGCGTAAATGCGTTTACCCCAATTCGATGCTGGATTGTGAATCAACGCAATCAATGAAATGATGCCGAGTCCAATCAAACCAATACGTTGGAATACGCATAATGGACAAGGTTCTAAGCCTTGTACATGTTCTAAAAACAGCGCAAAAGACATACCGATCACGCTGGCTAAAAACAACAAACCACTCACGAAGCGGAAACTCCATTTCATGGTAAATCCTCTTAAAATTTTTTATCTAAAGTTTTTCAAATATTCTTCAAAACTCAAGGTGCAGTCTTGCTCAAGTTGAGCCTGTTTTTCTAAAGACTGCTCAGCAGCTTGTGCAAAATATGCTGCAGTTTCAGGGCTCAAAACATGCTGCTCATACACTTCAGCATGTTGTAAGGCCATAAAGCTACCAAAGCCCCAAGTTCCACCTTGTTCTAAAGTATCGCTAATCATACGTGCCGACAATGTTTCATCGACTTCATCGATGCGTGATTGCATCACAGCCATTGCCTGAGTGTAAATATCTGTATTGTAAGAATCATCCAGCAATTCAGCCAACGGTTGCATCGCTGCAACATGTGTACGACACCATGTTTCAATTGGAATCGCTTGGCCTTGCTGTAAAATCACTGCGTTTGGCGCACGGCCACGGTTTACTACTTCAGCCTGATTTTTCTCAATTTCATTTTGTTCGGCATCTAACAATGCTGGGCTGTCTTGCAATAAACAGTATAAAGCCACCACTTCAAGCAAGCCTGCCGTGTCTTCATTGATCCCAATCGGGCTATAAGGATTGACGTCTACTGCGCGTAATTCTACATAACCCACACCACGATTTTGCAGGGCTTCAGATGGTGTTTCACCATCCTGTGGCACTTGTTTCGGACGAACCAAACTGTAGTATTCATTTTCAATTTGCAACACGTGGTCATTAATTTGAATCGGTTCACCCTGTTCATCATTTAAACCTAAATGACTAAATGCGGCATACGGGGTATGCACCGCTTTTTGCAAACCTTCCAAATATGCCTGAATGTCGTTGTAGTGAATCCCTAACTGTTTTTGTGCCGAATTTTGATAACCAAAATTTCCCATACGCAGCGCCGTTGCATAGGGTAAAAATAGCGTGCCTTTTAAGAGCGGTAACAGCTGATGTTCACGTCCAGTCATAAAACATTTACACACCGACGGGCTCGCCCCAACCAAAAACATCACCAATGGCGTTAAACGAATAAAATTACGGATCAGGCCAAAATAACGATGACTGCGATAATCCTGTAAGCTCAATGCTTTAAGGGCATCGTCAGTTTCGTGCTGTTGCAGTGCTTCAAAGAAATGATCTGGGAAGGATAAATTATAATGCACCCCTGAAATGGTCTGCATCCGGCGACCATAGCGCACCCCTAAACCACGACGGTACAAGGTTTTAAAACGTCCTATATTCGAGCTGCCATATTGCGCTAAACGAATACTGTCTTCGTCTTTATCCAACATGCATGGCATCGACAATGGCCAAAGTTTTTCACCATGTTCTAAATGCGTATGTGCAACAGCGTGAATATCTTGCAGATAGTTCAACGCCTCTGTAATGGTTTCTTTTGGCGGCGTGATAAATTCCATTAAAGCTTCAGAATAGTCTGTCGTAATATGCGGATGAGTCAAAGCCGCACCCAAGGCTTGGGGATGGTCGGCCTGAGACAAGAAACCGTTGCTTTGCATACGTAAGCTTTCACGCTCAATACCGCGCAACATTCCTTTAATCAGCGAAGAATCTACCCAAGTCGGTAAAATGTCTTGAGAGGTCGATTCGGGTTGACTCATTGCTATCTCGCTTAAATGGAAGAAACTACTAAAATAAAATCATCAGTTTATATCAGTATAACGCGATTTGAAGTGGGCATATGACCCACTGTATAGTTTTGAGACAAACCGTGATTTTATTTTGGCAATTTTTTATCACAAACTTACTCTATATGACATTTGAAATTTGTGATTTTATAAACAAATATATGCTAATAATGCTTAAAACTTATGAATTATCAAGATATTCTCGAATTTTGGTTTAACCCAGAAAATCAGCCTAATTGGTTCGCTAAAAGCAATAATTTTGATGTTTTAATCGAAAAAAAGTTTAAAGACATCCATCAAGCGGCGAGTAAAGTAGAACTGTGGCAATGGCGTACGACTGCCGAAGGTCGATTGGCTGAAATTATTGTTTTAGATCAATTTTCTCGAAATTTATTCCGTGACTCTGGCTTGGCTTTTGCCCAAGATGCACTGGCTTTGGCGCTTGCACAAGAAGCTATCGCGCAGGGTTTAGATCTACAATTAAGCCCTGAACAGCGCTCATTTTTATATATGCCCTTTATGCATAGCGAATCGAAAAAAATCCATCAAAGCGCGTTAAAATTATTTGAGCAACTGGGCAATCCGATCAACTTAGAATTTGAAAAAAAGCATAAAGTGATTATCGATCGATTTGGACGTTACCCTCATCGCAATGCGGTATTGGGCAGAACATCCACAGCAGAGGAATTGGAATTTTTAACCCAGCCCAATTCTAGCTTTTAATTGACGGCTTTTGGCCAGTATCTCCCCTTGCCATGAACCGACTGAACAGGAGTATGCGCATGAACAAACTCATTATCGCAGCAGCCATAACCGCAGCACTCGGTTTGACTGGCTGTGCCACAACCCCATCAAAACCTTTGACCTTTGAACAACTCGGTCAATATTCTGCGACACCATTAAATGCGCAAAGCTATCGTATTAGCTTTCAAGCTAGACCCAATATGAGCTATGGTACTGCCGAAGAAATCACCTTGGTTAAAGCCGCTCAAACCACCCTACACAATGGCTTTCAATATTTTAAAGTCATGGATGATCCGAGTAATCGGAGTCAAAAACCGCCGCGCCAAGCGGTGATTTACCCAGACCCAATGCCTTATCCATATGGCTATTACCGTCGCCATCCTGGTTTTTGGCCAGGCCCGTTTTATGACGTTCCACAGGTGGTCACACTCGATCCAACTCAAGTTTCCTACAGTATTACTTGCTATAAAGATCGTGCCAAAGCCCCTCAGGATGCCTTTGATGCTCGCTTGATTTTGCAATCACTCGGGGCTAAATATGGTTTAGACAGCCAAGGAAATCCTTTGCCTGTAGCCGCTGAGCCTACCACCAAATAAGTCAACCCATAGAGACCCGATCATTGATGAACCCAACTGAACAGCCTGCTGTTTCACCTAGTCTGCAACGCAGTAAACGCTTCGCCACCATTGCTTTGGTGGTGGCGGTGCTGGCGTGGATTGCATTGATGATCGCAGCTAAATTGCTGCCCGAATATGTTTGGCTCATTCATATTTTGATGCTTTCAGCAGAAGCTGGCGTGGTTGGTGGTTTGGCAGACTGGTATGCGATAACCGTTTTATTTCGCAATCCCTTTGGTCGTATTCCGATTCCTAAATTTTTACGTGACCACACAGAAATTATTCCACGCAATAAAGCGCGCATTGCCGAGTCGATGGGCCGCTTTGTTCAGGAAAATTTTCTTTCACCACAAGTGGTTGAAAAAAGTTTAGCGGAGACGGATCTCTCTCTTGCTGTCGGGAAATGGTTGGCCAATCCGCACAATAATGCGCAAGTGACCCAAGTCATTCAGCAAACGGTACCGAAAATTTTCGAATTTGTCGGTCAGGAACAAATTGGACGCTTTATCCAAAATAACAGCGTGCAATGGGTACGAAATACTCAGGTCAATCATTTGGCCAGTGAAATGCTACGGGCAGTTTTAGAAAATGACTTCCATCAAGATGTTCTGCAACGTGGACTAGATTTAGCCCATGATTGGATGTTACAGCACCCTGAACAAACTCGTGATTTATCACGTCAGTTGTTTAAAGAACTCGGGGTTTGGAAGCTCGCCAAAGGTGCGAGCTGGATCGGTATTGATGTACAACAGCGCACCATTGATTCACTGGTCAGTCGTGTCGAGTCGATGCTTGCCGACCATGAACATCCGTGGCGCCGTAAAATCGAAGACATGGCACAGCAGCTTATGCAGCAACTGGCGGACAATCAGAGTGTTGCCAGCCAACGCCTGAACAGTACCAAAGATGCCATGCTCGATAGTCCACAAATGTTGAATTTTATCAGTGGTGCAGTGGTGATTTTATGCGATGCCATTCGTTCTGATTTAGAAAAGCCCGATTCAGGGATTGCACAAAATCTACGTGTCGCCATTCAACAAGTGGGCGAAAATATTGTCTCTAACGCCGCTGTACGCCAATTGCTGAATGAAAAAATGAGTGATATTGCCATCAATCTCTCCGATCAATATAGCGAAAAAGTCATTCGGTTTATCAGTGAACGTATACACGAATGGGACTCACGTGAAATGATCGATAAGATCGAAAACGAAGTCGGTGGCGACTTGCATATGATTCGAGTCAATGGTGTCGTGGTCGGTGGTTTTATTGGCCTTTCACTGGGGATTATTCGTGCCTGTGTAGAATGGCTGCTTTAGCCGCCCGCTAAAGTCCTTCTCACAGGAGATAGGTCGTAGGTTTGAGCTTTATGCGTAGAACCGTTAAACTTTGCCGATCCGAAAATTTAATAGAACAATAAAATCTATGCACTTACCTGCCATCTATACACTACCATTCATTCTAATCATCAGTAGCTTAAGCGCTTGCCAGACCATTTCCAAAACCAGTAGCACAGTCAGCGACAAAGTGATGGGCATGCTCGGTAAAGAAAAAGCCCCTGAAATCGATAAAAAAGGCACAGTCGATATCAGCAAAAGTACCCAACAACAGTTAGAAACCCTACTGACCAATATGCCGAAAAATCAGTGGGTCTATATTGAAAATGATCAACAAGGCATATCTACCCTCAAAAATAAATCGGCAGATAATTTCACTTTGAGCTTCAAGTTAAATTGCAAAATCAGCACTCAGCGCCCAACGTTCAGTATAAGCAACGCGGATGGCCAAGAGATCCTAAAAGCACATGATACAAATGTGGGGCAAATTCAAATTCTGCTCGACAATAAAAACTTTGGAAATCCGTTTGAGACAGCCCATCAGCAAAAGTTCCAAAGCTTTAAAACCGCTGTCGCTCAGGCCAAAGTCATTAAAGTGTTTAATTCCTCAAAACTCTATACCTTCCAAAACAACAAAGCCGAATTACTCTCTAAAGCAGTAAGTTGTCGCGATAGCCTATAAATATTTAAAGCGAAATGCAGTAAGTCACCGTTTTACTCAACTGTGACTTACATGCAGGCTTATTTTGCAGGTGGCTGTGGCCCTGACATATCAACCAGCAGGCCTGTAAACTTTCGAACAAAAGGCAATAAAATCAGCACAATGGGAAAAGCAATTGCCCAAGAAATCATCCAATTATGCAGCCATAGGGTAAGAAACCCCTCAAACCAACCTAAATTTCTGAGCATATTAATAAACGAAATAATGCCGCTCATGAGACAGGACAAAATAAACGGCACGATAATCAGCGCCCAACGTGCAGCTAACTTCGGCACATTGCCAAAAATTTTAGGGGTGGGTTGTGACATGTCCATATACTCAAGCAGTGATCCTGAATCGCTAAACCACTTATATCGTTTTACTTCGATATAAGCAATGCTTCACTTTTATCGAATATTTTTTATTCGCAACAAATGGGTTCACCTAAAGAGCCTGAAATTTGCTATATTTACCGTTTTTCTGCGACATTTATTTTTCGACTGATTATGAATACGGCAATACAAGCAGCGCTCGATCATGCAGTGCAATCCCTTCAAGCTGAAGGTGTACTCCCAAATGACTGGAACAATACTAGCAATTTGACCCGAACCAAAGACCGAAGCCACGGTGACTTTGCGTCAAACATTGCCATGATTGCCTCTAAAGCTGCAGGTATGAAGCCGCGTGATTTAGCCGAAAAAATTCTGGCAAATCTTCCAGAAGTCGCAGATATCAGCAAAGCAGAAATTGCAGGTCCTGGCTTTATTAACTTCTTTTTAAATGCTGACCAACGTTTTGCTGTCTTAGACCAAATTCAAGCTCAGAAAGATCAGTTCGGTCGTACACAGGCCAATGCTGAAAAACGTGTTCAAGTGGAATTCGTTTCAGCCAACCCAACGTCTAGCCTACACGTGGGTCATGGTCGTGGCGCAGCTTACGGTATGACCGTTGCCAATCTCCTTGAGGCAACAGGTGCCAAAGTTGACCGTGAATACTATGTCAACGATGCTGGCCGTCAAATGGATATCTTGGCGACATCGACTTACTTGCGTTATTTAGAATTGACCGGTCAACAACTGGTCTTCCCTAAAAATGCATACCAAGGCGACTACGTTAAAGAAATCGCACAAAGCATTATCGACAAAGATGGCGATGCTTATGTACGCCCTGTTGCCGACATCTACAAAGATGTTCCAGAAGATGTGCAATATGCTGCCGAACTCGATAGCGAAGGCAATAAAGTCGTTGTTTCAGGCGATAAAGAAAAACACATTGATGGCCTAATTCATAATTCACAAAACCATTTGGCTGCGGGTTACCGTGTGTTCCATCAAGCTGCGCTGAAAGCCATTCTTGATGACATTAAAGATGACCTCGGTGAATTTGGCGTGACTTTCAATCAATGGTTCAGCGAAGCAACCTTGACTGAAAAAATTGATGAAGCATTACAAATGCTCGATCAACGTGGTTTCTTATACGAAAAAGATGGCAACATCTGGTTCAAATCAACTGATTTTGGTGATGAAAAAGACCGTGTTGTGAAACGTCGTAATGGTCAAACTACATACTTCGCATCCGACATTGCTTATCACTTAAATAAACTACAACGCGGCTATACCGATATCATTGATATTTGGGGTTCAGACCACCACGGTTATATTGCACGTGTGAAAGCAGCGATTGATGCGCTTGGCTATGATTCTAAAAAATTGACGGTGCTTTTGGTTCAATTTGTGAGCCTATGGCGTGGCGGCGAGATGGTTCAAATGTCATCTCGTTCAGGTCAATTCGTGACTTTACGCGACTTACGTAAAGAAGTAGGCAACGATGCTGCTCGTTTCTACTATGTCATGCGTAAATCAGAACAACACATTGACTTCGACTTAGACCTTGCTGTGTCTCAAAGTAAAGACAATGCGGTGTACTACATCCAATACGCACACGCACGTATCTGCCGTATGCTCGAAAAAGCGGCTGCGACAGACGTTCAATTCTCTGCTGAAGCTGCACGTCAATTTGCAGCTAAACTTGAGTTAGAAGCTGAAACTGAAGTTCTTGCTAAACTTGCGGCTTACCCTGAAATTGTGGTTCGTGCAGCAAACAGCTATGAACCACACCAAGTGGGTAACTACTTGAAAGAATTAGCGGCGTTGTTCCATGGTTGGTACAACGAAAATAAAGTCTTGGGTGATGATGCAGAACTGACTCAAGCGCGCTTATTACTGTCTGTAAACGTACAGCAAGTTTTACGCAATGGTCTTGAATTATTGGGTGTGAGTGCGCCTGAAAGCATGTAAGCAACCCTTTATGTTGCGAGCACAATAGAAATTCATCGGCATCGCCCATGCACAAACACAGCGCATGGGTTTAAGCGTCATCAATTGCATTGTGCTAAAAAGAATCCTTTTCAATACAGGCTCGAAATGAGCCTGTATTTCGTTTATATTCAGCAATATGTCCGTGTCATCTTGGCTGTGCTGAAATTGTGAAAATTAAACAAATTCCTGATGACACTCATGTAATATATAACAATCAAGACTTGCTACTTTGGGCTGCCCCAAAGTGGTTCGTGACAATTAAAATTAAATGAGGTTTCCACGTGTTTGGAAAAACGCAGCGCGGTGTATCTGATCGGCCAAATAAGCCTAAAAAACCATTGATTCCAGCATGGCTAGGTACACTTGTCATCATTTTAATCGTGTTGAGTTTCTTAGTTGCGCTCATGCTTTGGAAACCTTGGGAACCTGTGAAGCCAAAAGGTCAAATTACCTCTGAACACTACCAAGAAGAAACCAATACAGACTATCGTTTCTACGACCTATTGCCTCAGCAACAAGTGACGCCAATTCCTGAACAAGCTGTTCCAGAAACCGAAAATAAAGAAACGGTGGTGATTGTTGATGCACCAGAACAAAAGCCAGTTGAAACCACAGAGCTTGGACTAGAAACCACAGAAACTGCGCCTGTTGCTGCAAGTTATATTCTGCAAGTGCGCAGTTATGATGATCCTGATCAAGCCGATGCACGACGTGCTGAAATTATTTTGAACGGTTTATCTGCCGATGTGATTCAAAGTAATGAAAACGGCAAAGTTTGGTATCGCGTTGTGTCTGGCCCCTATGATTCACAAGAAGCTGCTGTGATTGCACAGCAAACTTTACGTCATAGCAGTATCGACTCGATTGTCGTAAAACGCTAAATTTTGAAATTAAAAAAAAGCGCCTGATGGCGCTTTTTTTTATTCATTCCTTTAATAAAGGGAGGTTAGAAGGGATTCTTTTTTGAATACATCAGCTTAGCTCAAAAACCTCTCCTAAAGGGACAGGGAATTCATTAAATGGTATGCCCTAAAGCTTCGCCCATCACCACAGTCGAGTTGGCTTTAAAGGTCGCATCCCATTGCATTTTGTTTTCTTCAAACAACACAACCGCTGTTGAACCTAAATAGAAACGGCCCAATTCTGCACCTTTTTCTAAGAATAAATCGTGTTGATTCAGTTCCAAACGCCCTGTCGGTTTAACTTTACCTGTAGCCACGGTTTCAATACCTGCCACGATCATTGCGCCTACCAGTACGACCGCCATACGACCAACTTCTGTATCAAATAAGCAGACCATGCGTTCATTACGAGCGAATAAACCCGGAATATTTTCAGCAGTGGTCTGGTTTACTGAGAACAATTCACCCGGTACATACAGGGTTTCTGTCAATGTTCCTGCAAATGGCATATGTACACGGTGGTAGTCTTTTGGTGACAAATAAACCGTAGCAAACTGCCCATTTTTAAACGGCTCTGCCAATTGTGGATCGGCAATCAGGTTTTCAACGGTGAACTTCTGCCCTTTGGCCTGAAATACGTCACCATTTTCAATTTTACCCAGTTGAGAAATTGCACCATCTGCGGGTGAAACAACACTATTGGCATTGCTATCAATTTCACGCACACCCTCTTTTAAAGAGCGAGTGAAAAATTCATTGAATGATTTAAATTTTAAGGCATTGCTTTGCTCAGCAATCGACATGTCGATGCCATACTGCGCTTTAAATGCGGTAATCACGGCATTTTTCACCACAGGGTTTTCACTTGCAGCCAATTTACCGACGATACGCGATAATTTGTGCTGTGGAACAACACGCTGAGCTTGAATAAAAATTTGTTTTTTTAACTGAGATGTAAGGCTCAAGACGGCAACTCTCCGGTGATCACAGGACTATCGAGTCGGTTGCCCCACTCGCTCCACGCACCATCATAAGCTTGAATATTCCAACCGAGTAAACGTCCCAGTATATAAGCTAGGCCCGACCGATGATGGGACTGACAATATACCACCACAGGTTCGTTTAAATTGAATCCCAATTGTTCTAAGCGTTGTTGTGTGCGTTCTAAAGGATGCAATTTTAAATGATTTTCTCGGTTAAGGGCAGTACTCCATTCGAAATGTCGTGCCCCCGGAATGTGACCGCCGCGTCGCGCAGCCAAACGTAGGCCTGTATATTCATCTTCGGTACGGCAGTCCCATACTTGGATTTGCTCCTGCTGCACACGAGCCAATAGCTCATCATAGTTTGTTTGATACTGAGCACGCGCCTCTGCACTTACTTCAACCAATGGGCTCACGGGTTCAAATTGCTCAATTTCAGACGAGGTCGGTAAGCCTGCCCCAAGCCAAGCATGGATGCCACCATTGAGGAGACTGGTATTTTCAAAACCGAGGCAATGTAAGTTCCAAATCAGTCGACCAGCCCATGCCCCACCTTCATCGTCATACACTACTACATGATGTTCTGGACTGATATTCAGATAGCTGATGAGCTGTTCTAAACCGGCTTGGTCAGGTAAAAGCCCCATCGCTTGTTCTTCTTGGCGCACTAACAGTTTCGGCTGCACATGCAGTGCATGTGGAATATGCAATTGGTCATAAACCGAACGACGACTCAAATCGACGATCCGTAGTTTTTCATTACCAAGATGTGGAACCAATTCTTCCGCTTCAATCAGTAGACCAAAATTCAGTGTAGATGCTGTCATCGTTGTTCGTGTTGTATTTTGTGCGATTAAATTCGATCTTAGCATAAGTCATTTTCACTATTATTCTGAATTTTTGCATTCCTTTAGCAATATTTTAGATATAAAAAAGCCGAATCATTGATTCGGCTTTTTTAGTTTTATCTAATGCTGTGTTTAAGCGCTAACTTCAGAGATGTCAAACACCTGACGTAGATACGCTAAGAAAGTATCATTATCCGTCATGGTTTTACCCGGACTATCTGAAATTTTTGCCACAGATTGACCATTACATTCAACCAGTTTCAGTACGATATTCAGCGCAGTTTGTCCCATATCATTGGTCAAGTTGGTGCCAATACCAAAGCTAACTTGGAAACGGTCTTTGAAGTAATTATGCAAATCCCACGCTTTTTCGATATTTAGACCATCACTAAAGGTCAACATTTTACTTTTGCTATCGACTTTAAGCTTTTTGTAATGTGCATAGGCTTTATCGCCCCATTCATACGGGTCGCCACTGTCATGACGTAAACCGTCAAATAGTTTGGCAAAGTACAAATCGAAGTCACGTAAGAACGCATCCATACCGACAACGTCCGTCAAAGCTATCCCTAGGTCACCGCGATATTCTTGGACCCAAGTTTCTAGTGCCGCTTTTTGAAAGTCACGTAATCGAACATCAAGAGCTTGGAACGCCTGCAAGAATTCATGTGCCATGGTGCCGATTGGAATAATATTCAAATCTTTGGCAATCAGGACATTACTGGTGCCACGGAAAATATTCGGAACGGCTTGATAAAATTCAGCAATCACGTGTTTTTGCCATTCGTAGCTATAACGACGGCGCGTCCCAAAATCAGAGACTAAGAATGGCGGATCATTTGGATTTTGTGCCGCTTCGTATTGTTTTAACAGCGCAATTTTATGTTGAAGACGACGTTCACCTTCAACCAATGTTTCTGGGGTACGAATACGTTGGAAATACAGTTCATTGACGATCGCCAAGACAAAGATTTCAAACATCATCGCTTGAACCATTGGGCCTTCTACCCAAATATCTAAACGACCTTCTTCATCAATTCCGGCTTTAATAAAACGACGTTTGAGCTGAAATAATTCAAGATAATCAACAAAATCACTTTTAATAAAACGCAAACTGCGTAAATACTGCAATTCATCTTCTTTAAACTTCAACTGACATAGCATGTCGAGCTGCGTGTTTAAATCATCCAAAATTTCGACCAGTGGATAGGCTGTATCATCCAAGTTACGGCAGCGAAAGTGATACACACTATGGGTTTGCGGAAATTTGTGTAACACCACTTGAAGCATGGTGAATTTATACAGATCTGTGTCTAATAAGGATTGGATGATTGGAGACATAAAGACTTTCAGTTTTTATCAACTCTTTGCATTAAAGCATACTTTATTGATAAAAAGCCGATTGATTTAGTGGAATAACTTATAAATCACCGCGATTTATCGACTTTTTTCAATTTTTTTGCTGAAGCTGAGCGCGATCAAGCTCACTATTTTTTGAGTAACTGTCGATATTTTTCTTCTTGACCAAATTCACGCGCAAACTGTTCTGCAGTCTTTTGCCCCATTTTTTTGGCATTTGCATCGCAATCCACTTGGCGTAATTGCTTTGCAATCGCCCATTCTAATTTAAACATGGCACCCATCAATGCGGTGTTGCCTTTATTGTCACGTGCGCAGCGGTCTGCACCTTGTTCTAGCAAACGAGTCACAATATTTTGATGACCATAATAGGTTGCCATCATCAGTGGTGTAAAACCCGAAGCATTGCGCACATCGACCGGAAAACCGTGCTTAAGAAATTCATTGATGACTTCTTCATTGCCAGTTTTGGCTGCAGCAAAGAAAATTGCGATCCATTCCTGTTGTGAGGTCATCTGATCGCTTGCAGTTGCTTTAGCGGGGGAGATATCTTCCGCGATTGCCACGTTTGCGAATGCGGAACCAAACGCAAGAAGACTGGCTAAAGTCAAATGCTGCATAACTTTCATGATGAACTCCAACAGAAAACGAATGTAGAATTGAATTAGAAATGATTCATTTCATAAAAATGAATATTTAAGGAGTGCCTATGAAACTCCCCCTAGGGTGCAGGAAAGGTATGGAGCTTCATAGGACTTTTTTGAGGTAACGTTCTAGACCCTAGTTACCAATCCTTCAGACTGATCGAAATTAGTCTTTCAGTTGTGCTGCTTTAGCTTTTACAGTTGCAAGATTACCGTTTACTGCTTTAGTCATACGTGTACCGTAGTCTGCATCTGCTTTATAGAAGTAAGACAACATAATGTGTTTCGTTTCTGAATCTTTCACGTTGCCAAGGTCAGCAGCCAAGTTTATGATTAAGTTTTCTTTCTCTTTCGCAGAGTATGAACGATAAAGCTCACCCGCCTGCTTGAAGTTTTGCTCTTTCACGCCTTTTTGCTGAACTGTGCCAGAAAGCGGTGTTTCAACCGCACGCGCTTTCGCAGTCGCTGGTTTTGGCTCAATACGGCTTGGCTCGTAGTTCACATTTGATGAAGTACCGCCAACATTCATGTAACCATCTTGATTGTTTTTGTTTACAGCAACTAATGGACGGTTGACTGGAATTTGTTGGTGGTTCGCACCTAAACGGTACATTTGTGTATCTGAGTAAGAAAAGATACGGCCTTGTAGCAGACGGTCTTCTGATGGCTCGATACCTGGGACTAAGTTACCTGGAGCCAATGCCACTTGTTCAGTTTCATTGAAGAAGTTTTTAGGCATACGGTTCAGCGTTAAAGTCCCCACTTTGGTTTCTTTCACTAGATCTGTAGGCCAGATTTTTGTTGGGTCAAGCGGGTCAAAATCAAAGCTGTTTAAATCTTTAGGATCTAACACTTGGATGTAAAGATCCCATTTCGGGAAGTTGCCCGCGTTGATGTTGTTATAAAGATCGTTAGTCAAGTGGTTGAAGTCTTTACCTTGCAGCTCCATCGCTTCTTTAACGTTCAGACCTTTCACGCCTTGTTTAGAGCGGAAGTTGAATTTAACGTATTTGTATTCGCCTTTGTCGTTATAAAGCTTGTACGCATGTACACCAAAGCCGTCTTGTTCGCGGTAGCTGGTAGGCACACCTTGGTTACCATACACATAAGTCAACATGTTGGTTGCCCATGGCTGGCTAGACAAGAAATCAAATACGCGGTTTGCGTCTTGAACGTTGTTGATTGGGCTTGGCTTCATTGCGTGAATGAAGTCAGGGAATTTAATTGCATCACGAATGAAGAAGACTGGAGTTTGGTTACCCACTAAATCCCAGTTGCCTTCTTGCGTATAGAACTTGATCGCGAAACCGTGCGGGTCACGTAGAGTTTCTGGAGAATGTTTACCGTGAATTACAGTCGAGAAACGTAAGAAAACTGGAGTCTTAGTACCTGCTTTGAACAATGAAGCAATGGTGAGATCAGATAAATCTTTAGTTGCAACGAATTCACCATACGCACCTGTACCACGGGCATGTACCACACGCTCAGGAATACGCTCACGACCAAAACGTTGTAATTTTTGAACCAATTGTACGTCTTGAAGTAGAACTGAACCATTTGGACCCGCAGTAATCGAGTTTTGGTTATCGCCTACTGGTGCACCATTGTCTTTAGTTAATGGCGCTGCTTGAGTCGCCGCTGTTGCTGTTGCTAACATCGCAACCAATAAAGAACGCTTAAACATCGTCTTAATCTCTCTGTTAAATACCTTTCCTGCCCCGCAAAGATACTGACACTTAATAAATAGATAAAACAGATTATTTTCATAAATTCAATCGTATTATTAGATTTGTAAAAAATATACATTTCATTTTCAAATGTTTGAGCCCAAAATTTTCTAAACATCGCTTCGAAAAAATACTGTCTTTGCTACAATCCCTGCCCTATGTTCAATTTTCTACTCGGAAGAATTTATGCGGGCCTTGTTACAACGTGTTTTGGAAGCCAAAGTGGTGGTCGATGGTGAGATCACGGGTGAAATCAATCACGGTATTTTAGTGTTTTTAGGACTTGGTAAAGCTGACGATTTAGAAAAGGGCAAAAAACTGATCGATAAGATCTTGAAATACCGTTTTTTTGATGATGAACAAGGCAAGATGGGCTGGAATGTCAGTCAAGCTGGCGGCGGTATCCTCTTGGTGTCTCAATTTACTCTGATGGCACAAACGCAAAAAGGCCTGCGCCCTGATTTTGGCCCTGCCATGCCGCCAAGCGATGCCAAAGCACTGTATGAACAGCTGGTCGATTACACCAAGCGCCAATATGACCATGTACAAACAGGTATCTTTGCTGCCGACATGAAAGTGCATTTGGTCAATGACGGTCCAGTGACCTTTAATTTAGAAGTTGAATAACAACTGAAGCATTAAAAAAAGCCCTCAAAAGAGGGCTTTTTTTTAATCCTCCCGCTAAAGGAGGAGAACAAGGCGTAAATCTTACTTACCTGTTTTTTCTTTAATAAACGCACGTGCGATTTTGATTTTTTCTTTAACCGGTTTTGGAAGTTTAGGTGGAATTAACTTCGCCACTTGGTTAAACCAAACCAAAAGCCCAAAATCACCTTCCATTTTAATACTGCCATTTTGCATACCCGTCATAAATGCAGTTGGGTCACCTTTCATCAGGGTTTTTACGCCCTGTTCACTGTCCGCAAATTGCAAAATAAAGTCTGCTTTTTCAGCATCGCCTGAAACAGTATCAATCTGTCCATTATTTACAATAATTTGACGTGCAACACCCAAATCCGTACCGATTTGAATGCGAAATTGACGTTCATGAACTAATTCAATGAATTTAGGGCTAGTACGTGAAAGCTGTTTCATACGAAGCGCTAAACCTGCCACGAGTAAATCAAGTGGATCCGTACTGACATCAACTAAAGGTAGTTTTACGACAGGAATTGATGATAGTTTCATGACTTAAAGCCTATTGTAATTGTTGGAAAATTGACTGGCTTCATCCTACCATAACTTGGCTTTTGAGAAGTAAGGCTTTGTATCTCAAATAGGACTAATGCGTTCATAAAAAAATGCGCCCTTAGGCGCATTTTCATTGAAATTTTGTTCTGGCACTTATCGGCTCGAACATTGCTGTTCTTCATCATATACAGGCGTGTGCTCTATACATTGGCGCTTTGCCATCGCACGCTCTGCACGGCGGTCTTCACGTAACAATACTAAAGTGAATACCACCATTGCGGCCATTAATGCCGTTAAATAACTATAAGTCACTGATAATTCAAACATGGTTTGTGTGCCAAATCGAATCACTTCAATGAGTCCCCACACCAGCATCCCCGCCAGCATAAAACTTAACCAGCGACGATAAGGCGAGAAGAAAACAGCAATCACAGCCGCCGATACCAAGCTCAGGCCAACGATTGTTGCTAAATTCGCTGTTAACATAAAAACCTCCGTCATTTGACAGCTGACATCTCTTGTCTTACAGGATGCTGAGCCGTCTCACTACTGTATCTTCAGTAAATAGATTTGGTCGATCTCAATCTCTTGCAAGCATTATGCTGAGTTTTTTGCATAAAAAAAGTCTCGTTTTTTGTTAATGCGACACACCTTGTCGCAACATTATTTTGTCATTACATTTTTTCTTTTTAAAGAAATTCTAGAACAATGATGGCATCTCGTTTCGAGTGTCATTACAAAAAAAACAGCTGGTTTTAGGCTAAAAAAATTAATTTTTCGAATGCTGTTAATCGTTGTTTTTATCGACAATTTTCTTCTACCGTTCATCGGATGAGCTGAATTCTTGGCATAAAAAAACGCAGCCTTTTGGCTACGTTTTTGACTGTGCCTTAAATGGTTTTAAGCACGATTTAAATCTTTATCATGCACACCAAGCAGGTAAAGAACACCATCTAGACCCACGCTTGAAATGGCTTGATTGGCATTTTGACGAACCAAAGGTTTCGCACGGAAAGCAACGCCTAAGCCGGCTAAAGACAACATAGGTAAGTCATTCGCACCATCACCGACAGCAATGGCTTGTTCTAATGAAATCCCCATTTCTTCAGCGATTTGAGTCAACAAGAAGGCTTTGCGAGCACCATCGACAATATGACCTTTCACTTCACCTGTTACCGCGCCATCTTGGACGTCCAGTACATTGGCATGCACTTCATCGATACCCAGTTTTGCTTGTAGATATTCGGCAAAATACTGAAAACCACCTGACAAAATAGCCGTGCGATAACCCAGTGATTTAAGCGTTGAAATCAGACGTTCCGCACCTTCTGTGACAGTCAGACGTTCTGCAATTTTAGGCAATACCGAAGCATCCATACCTTTGAGCAGTGCCACACGTGCACGGAAACTTTGTTGGAAATCGAGCTCGCCTTGCATAGCACGTTCAGTGATTTCAGCCACTTGAGCCCCGACACCCGCTTCAATCGCCAATTCGTCAATTACTTCTTGCTCAATCAGCGTTGAGTCCATATCAAAGCAGACCAAACGACGATTACGACGGTAAGCATTGTCTTCTTGAACGGCAACATCTACCCCTAGTTCAGTAGATAGACGTAAACATGCTGCACGCATCGCAGTGGCATCCAACATCTGGCCTTTTAGACCAAATTGAACGCAGGCACGGCGCGGACCTTCACTTGATCCATCTAACTCTGGACGGCCAGATAAACGAGTCACAGTTTCAATATTGAAGCCTTGGCTCGACACAATATTTGTAACTGCCTGTAAATGAGACGCCTGTAATTCTGGCGCAAGTGCCGTAACGATATAGCGTGTGCGGCCTCCCTCATTTACCCATTGTTGATATTCTGTTGTAGAGATTGGTTTAAAGCGCACAGTTAAGCCAATATCATGTGCTAAAATCAACATCTCCTTCATGGCTAATGCTGTCGCAGTCTGGTCTTCCGACGAAACAACAATACCTAAAGTCAGCTGATTGTGGATGACTGCTTGTCCGACATCTAAAATCTGTAAGGAATGTGCGGACAAAACCTGCATTAATCGTGTAAATTGATTAGGTTGGTCAGGTCCTAAAAGTGATATAAGAATGATTTCTCGCATGAATTGACTCGGGTCTGAGCTACAACTAATGTAAGAATCATAATCTAAATTGAATAGAATTGCCTTGGAAGTTTACGTTGAATGCGCCTAGACAAGGGCTATTTGCTAGCCTATTAGTAGTTTGTTTTGCTTTGCATACCTTTTTATTGGTATTGGCAACAACCCACCAACTGAACGAAAACCGTACCAGTCAGGGACAACTGATGACCAGTCAATTGGTTACAGACAGCCTATCTGAGCTTGAGCCGGCCAATACCGTATCATTAGCCTTACTTGCTGACCGCTATGCAACCAACCCGAGCGTGGCTTCCATCCGCATTTTAAATGCCAATAATCAAGTTTTGGCCACAGGCGGTTTGACCAAAACCCGTGACGGTGAAATCTTTGTTCGAGATGCGCTGCAAAACGAAAAGAAAGTTGGAACGGTTGAAATCACCTTAATTAAACCAAGTATTGGTGAAATCTTACGTACCCAATGGGCTGCGATTCTATTTTCATTATTATTACATGGCTTGTTATGGTTGGCGTATCGCGCTATTGCGCGTCCAAGTCGTACTGAATATTTAGCGCGAATCAACAATGAATCACGTCTAAAACATGAAATTCAAATGCTAGCGCAGGCCTTAGAACAAGAAAAACATAATGCCGCTGTGGCGATTGCTCAAGCGCAGCAAAATGCGCAAGCCAAAGCAAAACAGCATAAAGACATGAAACCAGTGGTTCTCGACAGCAACAGCTTGGCATTAAATATTCAATTTTATGATCCGAAACAGCTTCTCGATAGCGTCAACAAAACCGTGTCTGTGCCGTATTTTAATCTCTGCCAAATTTTCTTGAATAAAACCACAGAACTCTGTGTTCAACATTATAAATTGAACAGTTCTGACATCAGTACGGTACATAAGTTTGATGAACATGGTGCAACCATCAGCATGACCGCTGACACTCCAGATGCGCTGCGTTGCCTCACCATGATCAGCTCAGTATTCCAATTGCTTTCAGATGTTTTATATAAACGCTACCGTGAAGAAAAACGTTTCGTTTTACAAACCCGTAGCGCGATTTCAAGCTCTGTCGAAGCCATGCAATTGTCTTCTGTACAAGCGGCTGAGCGTTTAGTCCAACAATTGGTTGCCAAAGAAAGTGCCATTCATGTGCCGACAACTTTGCTCAAAGAGATTTCAGATCATTTCCAATTGGTCAGCTTGCCAAATCCGACCAATGTGTTGACGCGTCATGCGTTTATGCTCAATGGAATGGACAGTGATGCCGCTGAATTGGCTCAAAACTTCAGAACTGAAATTTTAAAATCCAAACAGTCAAAAGCCTCGTAAAGGTTTTAGCGCAATCAAAAATCCCGACTTGAGTCGGGATTTTTTTTGTCTTAAACAGTCGAAATTTTCTGTGCAATCAAATATTTTTGCGCGTTATGTGGTTCGGCACCTGCTTCCACCGCGACTTTCTCCCATTGCCCATTCGACTGCATTTCCCATGCATTTTGATTATCGTCCAAATAGTTAAGTAAACCATCTTTCATAATGCGTTTTTTCAAACGGCTTTCTAAAATTGGAAAACAGGTTTCGACCCGTGAAAATAAGTTACGTCCCATCCAATCGGCACTGGCACAGTACAATCGTTTTTCGCCTGCATGCTCAAAATAATACACTCGAGTGTGCTCTAAGAAGCGCCCAACGATAGATCTCACATGAATATTCTCAGACATACCTTTGACCTGAGGAATCAAACAACAAATCGAACGGATAATTAAATCTACACGTACCCCTGCTTGCGATGCACGATACAAAGCAGCAATCAGTTGCGGTTCCGTAAGTGCATTGACCTTCACAATAATTCGTGCGTATTTTCCCGCTTGTGCAGCAACAATTTCCTGTTCAATTAGTTTCAATAATTCAGTATGCAGGGTAAATGGTGCATGCAATAAAGCTTTCAGCTTCGCCATCTTGCCCATACCGGTCAGTTCCTGAAACATACGATGCACATCCTCGCAAATATCGGGATGCGTCGTCATCAGGCCATAATCGGTATACATCCGCGCATTGCCTGCGTGATAATTACCTGTTCCCAAATGGGCGTAGCGTAACAACTGATTATTTTCACGGCGTACAATCAAAATCATCTTGGCATGGGTTTTATAGCCCACAATGCCATACACCACGACAGCGCCCGCTTCTTGCAATATATTGGCCACGGTAATATTGGATTCTTCATCAAACCGCGCCCGAAGTTCGATGACGGCGGTTACTTCCTTGCCGTTGCGTGCCGCCTCCGCCAAAACTTGTACGATGTCCGAATCTGGCCCACTACGATAGAGCGTTTGCTTAATGGCTAATACCTGAGGGTCTTTTGCAGCTTCACGTAATAAGTTGATGACCGGTTGAAAGGAGTCAAACGGATGATGTAACAACACATCTTGTGTTTTTAATACATCAAAAATCGCGGTTTGTTTACGAAAAACTTTAGGAATAATCGGTGTATAGACCGGATATTTCAGTTCAGGTCGATTAAAACTAGTACTGAGACGTGATAAATTGATCGGGCCTTCAATGCGATAGAGCTCCTGCTCACTCAAATCAAATTCATCTAACAAATAATCAATAATGCTTTGTGGACAATCATCTTCAATTTCTAAGCGAACTGCCCGACCAAAACGGCGTGAAGACAATTCATCTTTTAATGCCACCGCCAAGTCATCTACATCTTCAGCCAGAACCAAATCTGCATTGCGTGTCACTCGAAAGGCATAACAGCCTGTCGCTTTCATCCCCGGAAATAAATCATTGATATGTTGCTGAATAATGGCGGTCAGGAAAATTTGTGTCTCTGAACTGCCTTCAACCTCAGCGGGCATTTTGATTAAACGCGGCAAAGAACGTGGCGCAGGCACGATCGCCATTTCAATGGCACGACCAAAGGCATCTTTGCCTTCTAGGCTCACAATAAAGTTGAGGCTTTTATTAACCAAGCGTGGAAACGGATGAGATGGATCTAAGCTAATCGGCGTTAAGACAGGTTGAACTTCTTTACTAAAATAATGGCTAATCCACGCCCGATGTTTTTCTAAAATATCTTTAAATTGAATAAAGCGAATGCCTTCACTTTGTAATGCAGGCAATACAGCATGATTGAGGGTTTGGTATTGCTGTGCGACCGTGTCATGAATCACTTGGGAAAGTTCATCTAAGACCACTTCGGTGGGAATGGCATCTGGCGTCCGTGCAATCGCATTCAAATCTCGTTGTTTCATTAGCCCCGCAATGCGAATTTCAAAGAATTCATCTAAATTGCGTGAAAAAATGATGAGAAAATTCAAGCGTTCAAGTAAAGGTAAACTTGAATCGAGTGCCTGAGCCAAGACCCGCCGATTAAAATCTAAAAGTGACAATTCACGATTATAATAGGTCTCTGATGAATGCTGAAAATGTGGCATACCCTCTCAATGCTGTTTGAAACAGTCTATATCTAAAGTGTTTGCCGGCATGTTAGGCAGCGGATATGACACTTATGTTACAAATAGCATTAATCAATTAAAAAAAGCATGCAATTCCCTAAAGCCCTGTTCATCAAATCGTAAAATTTATTTTCGACATCAAAAAAGAGGGACATTGCCCTCTATTTTACTGAATTGTTTATTGCACAGGCTTGTCTTGTTCCAATGCTTTGGGCTCACTCGTCCGTGCTGCCCAATAGGTTGCCAGTGCGGGACCCGAAATATTGTGCCACAAACTAAAAATCGCACTCGGCACAGCGGTCAGAGGTGAAGCGGCAAAATGGGTCGCCGCCAATGCCACACCCAAACCTGAGTTTTGCATCCCAACTTCAATCGACACTGCTTTACAGTCTGCATAGGGCAATTTAAACAGTCGGCTGGCCCAAAAACCCAATAGATAGCCCAAGCCATTATGTAAGGCCACTACCCCAAGAATCAGTAAACCTGATTGCAAAATCTGTGTTCGACTACCCGCAATGATTGCTGCCACAATCGCTACAATTGCCACAACAGAAACCAATGGCATGACCTGTATATAGGCATCCACTCGGTGCTTAAAGACAGTTCGAATCATTAACCCCACAATGATCGGAAATAAAACCACTTGTAAAATTGAAACCAACATCGATGCCGCATTAATTTCGATCCATTGGCTTGCCAGCAAATAGAAAATCGCAGGGGTTAAAACCGGTGCGAGTAATGTCGAAACAGAGGTACAAGCAACAGATAATGCGGTATTGCCTTTTGCCATATAGGTGATGACATTAGAAGCCGTTCCACCCGGACAGCAACCGACAAGAATGACCCCGATCGCGATCTCTGTCGGCAGTTGTAATAATTTACACAAGAAAAAAGCCAATCCCGGCATCACAATAAACTGTGCCAAAACCCCGATCATCACAGCTTTAGGGCTTTGCAATACACTTTTAAAATCTTGCAGTGTCATGGTCATGCCCATACCCAACATAATGATGCCTAGCATCCATGGGATATATGCTTTTAACCAAATAAATACATCGGGAAAAAACATGGCGAGCGCTGCAAACAGCACCACCCAAATCGCAAATGTTTTCTGCACAAATTGAGTGAATTTTAAGAAAGCCGACATAGGCATCTTCCATTTAAATACAGGGACAAAAAAAGGCACACCCTTGTGCCTTTTCTCAACTGAGCCCACTGGGTCATGCCAAAGATAATGCCTGTGCATGCTGCTGCACAATATCTTTCAGGTAAATACGCTTCACCCCATTCGCCAACATGTCTTGCCATGCATGCTGAAGCGAACCCTGTAAATCGATCCCTTTGGTCAAATCAGCAATCACAAAAGTTTCAAAACCAAGCTTACGCGCATCCATTGCCGTCCATGCAACACAAAAATCCGTGGCGATCCCAACGACAAAGACTGTATCAATACCGCGTTCGCGCAAATAGCCCGCCAAACCTGTTGAGGTTTTCTGATCTGCTTCCATAAAAGCAGAGTAGCTGTCGATATGCTGATGAAAACCTTTACGGATAATCAGCTGCGCCGTCGGTAAATTTAAATCAGGATGTAATTCGGCATCCTGTGTACCTTGTACACAATGTGTTGGCCACAATACTTGCGTTCCATAATTCAGCTCTATGCTGTCATAAGGTGCATGCTCAGGATGATTTTCAGCAAAAGAAATATGGTCGGCTGGATGCCAATCTTGAGTCAGCACAATATTCGCAAAGTATTGTCCAACTTGATTAATCCCTGGAATAATTTGATCGGCATTGGCAACAGCCAACTGACCACCCGGGGTAAAACCATTTTGTACATCGACCACAATCAGCGCTGTATTTTTTTGCATATCTCTCCATCCGTTGTCATGCATTTTCGGCGACTCTACTGATTCGCTCATATTTTAAAAGCCTGAGTATTCAGTCCTGTGCATAAAAATAAAATGACTGTCCTTCCTGACAATACCGATACTTGGGCAAATGCTCAACCAAACGTTGTGCAAAGCGTGGGTAAATACGGGCTTTTCGCCGAGTCGAAGCATGAAAATAAAAATATCGCGGTTGATGTTGAAAGATATATTTTAATAAATGGCTGCGTGTCTGCTGCATGACCTCAAACGCATTAATCTTTTCAGCAACATCTTCTAGGGTAGGTTCATCGGCAAAGGCCAACCACGCATTTTGTCTCGGCTGTTGGCGATGTCTTTGAAATACAGGTTTGAGTTCCAAGATAAGTTCGTATTGATGTAGATACAAACTGAATTCACGTTGATCAACTTTAAAAATTGCGACCAGTTTTCTTGCTGACATAGCCCCTCTACGTTGATTTTTTGTTTTCTCTTTCTGCTGTATTTTTACATAAAATACATTTATTTATATTGGTTTAGAGCATTAGTGCGACTTCTATTGTCGCCATAAAAAAGCCCGCAATATGCGGGCTTTTTTTGATATGGCATGTTCCTTATGATGGAATACGACGTACCAATAACAACATAAATATTGCAGAGATTGCGATACATGGAATTGCCGCGGTAATCACCCCTGCCGCACCAAAACCTGCTGCCAATAACTGACCCGCAATTGCAGGGCCTAACATTGCACCGACACGACCAACGGCTGAAGCTACACCAACACCCGTACCACGTAACTGTGTCGGATACACGATACCACCGAAGGCATACAATACACCTTGGCAACCAATCACGAATGCACCGACTAAAGCTGACGCCATGTACATTTGAGTCAATGAACCTGCACCATTCAGCGCAAATAGACCTGCCAAAATACCGCCGTACATCAAAATGATCACATAAGCTTTCTTCCAACGATCAGTCAACATACCTAAAATGATCGTACCAATGGTTGCACTCACCATGAAGTAGAACTGCGCAGTTGCACCATCTTTACGAGTGAAACCGAGTTCGGTGAACAACGACGGTAACCAGCTCAACATGATGTACACCACCATCAAGGTGAAGAAGTAGCTCACCCAAATTGAGAAAGTACGTAAACGGTTTTCTGTGTTAAAGAGGTTTTTGAAAGCACCTTGTTGCACTTCGCCATTGGCGGTCGCTTGAACCGCTTGATCTTTGGCTTTCAAGAATTCACGCGATTCGGGCAGGAACCAAATCATCAATGGAATCACAACAATCGGTAATAAACCGCCTAAATAGAAAATATTTTTCCAGTTTGCACCGAAGTCCGTCATTGCGACCAATGATAAGATTGCCGCACCCACAGGCATACCACAGTACATCAAACCGACTGCACGACCACGATTTTGTGGCGTTACCGCTTCAGATGCCAAGGTAATTAAAATTGGCATTGCTGCACCTAAACCTGCACCTGCAAGAAAACGTACAGCGAGTAAGCTATGGAAGCTATTTACCCATACCGTACATAAGGTAAAGATGGCGAACATCCCCGTAGACCAAATTAATACTTTTTTACGGCCCATTCGGTCTGCAATCCGACCACCCACCAAAGCACCAGGTAATAATCCTAAAATACCGGCACTAAAAAACACCCCTAGCTGCGAGCTATCCAGCCCGAAATATTCACGAATCCCTGCTGCTGCAATACCTGCAGCCTGAATATCCAGACCTTCGATTACGGCAATAAGGAAGCAGATTGCTACCGTGACAATAGCATGCTTATTATCTGACTTTTCCATTGGAGAATCCTTGTTGTCATCAGCGTTCAAATTAAGTCGCATCATCGCTGAGCCTTATAAAGGATATAACTACCAATAAGTTGAAGCCTTTCGTCCAAAATTGGATTACGTGCATGGTGTAATAGTTTTTGTGCTTTAAGTCACAAAGTCGTAAAAACAATTAAAAATTTAAAATAAAAAAATATGAATCGTGCAATGAACAGTCAAATCAAGCGATCTTTTTAAACACTCATAAAAACATGTCTATTTCTATTAGATATAAAAAAGATTATTACCCAAGTTTTTAACAATCATTTGTAATAAAACCCGAGCGAATTGATATAGTTTTTAAATCTTTAGTCATTGTTATTTAATCTTAAATTCTGATTAAAAAGCACGGAATACACATAGATCAACCTTTTGCTGATGATTTAATCAATCCCATCAACCATGCCAACCCTCTCGATTGAATAAAACATTTTCAAGATTCAGCCCTTGCTGAACAATTTTCAGGCTGCAAAAAAACCGCTATTTTACACTTGATTGTTTTAAGTTTGATTTGTATAAAGAATTTTATGGCTTTGACCAAAGCATATTGTTCTTATGCGTTTGATCAGTCATAATTTGCGTAAGCATTATTCAACTTGGGTATAGCCCAATGAACATGCTACAAATCAAAATTCGAAACCATCCAGAAATCAATATTTCATCTTGTCGGATGGACAAATAGGATAGCTTTTCAAAATGACTCAGCAAGCTCAGACCATTCAAGGTTCAATTGTCGCAATCGTCACCCCAATGTTTGAAGATGGCAGCGTAGATTGGAAGAGCCTCGAGAAGCTGGTTGAGTGGCATATAAAGCAAGGCACCAATAGTATTGTTGCTGTAGGGACTACAGGTGAAGCTTCTACCTTGAGCATGGCCGAACACACTCAGGTGATCAAAGAAATCATCCGTGTGGCGAACAAACGCATTCCAATTATTGCCGGCACAGGTGCAAACTCAACCCACGAAGCAATTGAACTCACCAAAGAAGCCAAAGAATTAGGTGCAGATGCGGCATTATTAGTTACACCATACTATAACAAACCTACCCAAGAAGGCCTGTATCAACACTACAAAGCGATTGCTGAAGCTGTTGATTTACCTCAAATTTTGTACAATGTACCTGGCCGAACCGGTGTAGACATGCACAACGACACCGTGATCCGTCTTGCTGATATTCCACAAATCGTGGGCATTAAAGACGCCACTGGCGATGTTCCTCGTGGTCAAGAACTCATTGAAGGCCTTAAAGGCAAAGATATGGTGGTGTACTCAGGTGATGATGCAACGGCTTATCAGTTAATGGGTTTAGGTGCTAAAGGCAACATTTCGGTTACTGCGAACGTGGCGCCAAAAGAAATGAGCGAAGTGTGTGCAAGCGCTTTGGCGGGTGACGCAGTCCAAGCCGAGCAACAAAACAATACTGTTGCAAATTTACATCAAATTTTATTTTGCGAATCGAACCCAATTCCTGTGAAATGGGCACTTCATGAGATGAACCTGATTGAAACAGGCATTCGCTTACCATTAACACCCCTTGCAGAACAATATCGTACTCCGCTTCGTGAAGCACTCATCACTGCGGGCGTTATCAAATAAAGAAGAGCAAACATCATGCAATTACGTTTAGGACTTAGCCTGGCACTTTCAGTATTTACATTAGCCGGTTGTAGTTCACTTGCCTTTAATAATGGCACACTGGACTATAAACAAACCACAGATGTTGAACCGCTGAAATACCCTGAAGGGTCAATGGTTCGTCCTGCAACGCCTTTGTATCCTGCTCCATCAGTTGACCCGCTAGCAATTGAGCATGCACCAAAGCTTGAAAATAAGCGTGGCAATCGCTATGCCCTTCCGCGTCCAGCCGCGGAAAAAAATAATGTCGTCGCAGATTCCTCAACAGACAGTACAAATATTAGCCGCCCTCAACTATTGGTGGATGGAAATCAAAATCCACTGATCAAAGTTGAAGGAAATTCTGCTACAATTTGGCAATACACACTTGCTACCCTCAGCAGCCTTAACCATACCATTGTTGGTCAGAGCAAAAACCGTTACGAAGTAACCGTCAAGGTCGATCAGCAGACCTATGTCTTAAGACTTTCTTCTGTAGGTTCAAGCAATAACATCGCTGTGTTCAATGCCGATAACAGTTTTGCAGACAAAGAAAAAGCTGCAGATCTGTTAGCTCAGATTTACCAAAATTGGCCAGCCTAGTCGTACTAGGCATTTTTTCTCGAAAAAGGTTCCCTCATGTTAAAACAAACCTTGCTCTATACTGGTAAAGCGAAATCTGTTTATGAAACAGATAGTTCTGACCACCTCATCCTAGTTTTCCGTGACGATGCTTCTGCATTCAACGGTGAAAAAATTGAACAACTGGATCGCAAAGGTAAGGTGAACAACCGTTTTAACGCCTTTATCATGGAAAAATTGGCTGCGGCTGGTATCGAAACTCATTTCGAAAAACTTCTTTCTCCAACTGAAGTTTTAGTGAAAAAATTGACTATGGTTCCTGTAGAGTGCGTAATTCGTAACTATGCAGCAGGTTCACTTTGCCGTCGTTTAGGCGTTGAAGAAGGTAAAGAACTTACTCCGCCAACTTTCGAATTGTTCTTCAAAGACGATGCGTTAGGCGACCCAATGGTGAATGAATCACAAGCGATTGCATTAGGTTGGGCGACTGCAGAACAACTCGCTCAAATGAAAGAATTGACTTATAAAGTAAACGAAGTACTTAAAGGTCTATTCGATGCAGGCAACATGCTGCTTGTTGACTTTAAACTTGAATTTGGTCTGTTCCACGACCGTATCGTACTGGGTGACGAATTCTCTCCAGACGGCTGCCGTCTCTGGGACAAAGACACTAAGAAAAAACTCGATAAAGACCGTTTCCGTCAAGGTTTAGGCGGTGTGGTTGAAGCTTATGAAGAAGTTGCTGCACGTTTAGGTATCGACCTTTCTGATATCTAAATCGTCCATCGATTATAAAAACCGAGCTCTTTAGCTCGGTTTTTTAATGAAATATTACTCGATTAATCCATGATCGAAAAAACAAATGTTAACCATAAAAATCCTCTGTTTCACATTTACCCACGTTCACACTAAGATAGCTACATACCAGGCAGCACGAGGATCTATAAGTTTCCAATGTGTATGCCGACCAGATTTTCCATCTACCCTCTAGGATGTATCTCCCCAAAGACATCCTATTTTTTCAGCCCAGCTCGCCTTGAGTTGGGCTTTTTTTTGCATGAAATAGACATAAAAAAGGGCGCCGAAGCGCCTTGCCATTATGATCATTCAAATCATTGTTGCTGTTGTTGCATCCAACGTCGTTGCTGCAAACGCTCACCTTCGACTTCACGTTTATTGCGTGCAGACTCATACAGCTTAGTGCCTTTTAGTTCAGGCGGCATATAGTCCTGCATGACAAAATGTTCAGGATAATTATGTGGATATAAATAGTCCACGCCATAGCCTTGCTCTTTCATCAATTTGGTTGGCGCATTTCTCAAATGCAATGGCACGGGTAAATTCGAGGTTTTTTCTGCCAAATCTAAGGCTTTGTTGATGGCCAAATAGGTGCTGTTACTTTTTGCACTGGTTGCCAAGTACACTGCACATTGCCCCAAAATGATTCGACACTCAGGCATACCAATTGCCTGCACAGATCGGAAGCATTCTCCTGCCAACAGCAAAGCATTTGGATTTGAGTTGCCAATATCTTCAGATGCCGCAATCAACATACGACGGGCAATAAAGACCGGATCTTCACCACCTTTGAGCATTCGAGCCATCCAATACAAAGCGGCATCTGGATCACTGCCTCGAATCGACTTAATAAAAGCCGAAACTAGATCGTAATGCTGTTCACCCGACTTGTCATAGCGTGCAATATTTTGCTGCGCAACTTTGACCACCACCGCATTGCTAATGATATTTTCCAAATCTGGTTCAAACGTACTGGCGATTAAATCTAAAAGATTTAATGCTTTACGAGCGTCGCCTGCGGCAAATTGAAATAAAGCTTCATATTCTTCGATTTGAATATAACGCTCTTTTAAAAACGAATCTTGCTGAATGGCTTGATCCAATAAGCGCTGAATTGCGTCATTATCCAGAGCATTTAAGGTATAGACCTGACAACGCGATAATAAGGCATTGTTGACTTCAAATGAGGGATTTTCTGTGGTTGCACCGATCAGGGTAATTTTGCCCTTTTCGACAGCATTCAGTAAGGCATCTTGTTGTGACTTATTAAAACGATGAATTTCATCAATAAACACCACAGGTGTCAGTAAATCTCCACCATCGGCGATGATTTCACGTAATTCTTTCACCCCAGTATTAAGCGCAGATAAACTAATAAATGGTCGGTCAACAGCCTGCGCCAACAACAACGCAATCGTGGTTTTACCTACACCCGGTGGTCCCCAAAAAATAATCGATGGCAAATGCCCTTGGTCAATCATCTGGCGTAACGGTGCATCTTCACCCAAAAGGTGATCTTGTCCAATAATTTGCGATAAATCATGAGGACGCATGCGTTCAGGAAGAGGAATTTGGCTGTCTGACATCTTATTATTTCGTTTCCGGCAATTGGGGACGTTTTTTCTATTCTAACACTGCCTTGGCAGAATCTTTGCTTTATTCGATATTCAATTTAAGAGGCTGGTTTGATGTCATTATTTAAGTATCTTGCATGTAAAAATCCTTAGGCGAATGTTAACTATAATGTAACAAGAGATCTTATCCCTTATCGATCAAATTAAAGTATGATCGGCTAGATATCCCATTTTTAGCTTGCCTGACCCAATTGGACAGATTGTATGAAGCAATCATTAAAGCAAAAGCAAATACCTCAAGTTCAACAAGGCATTGATCTATCTATATATTCATTTCAACAAATGCCTCAAGCCAAGAATATACAATTACAACATACCCAATGTGCAGAATTACGCGAAAAACTCGACAGCCGTAATCAAATGTTAGATGCCAGTGTCGACTGTATTAAATTATTAAGCCTAGACGGTCATATTCTGCATATGAACCGCGCTGGTTGCTTAGCTCTCGGTGTGTCGCCGACTGAAACTGAGTTTGGTATGTCATGGCACAAATTATTGCCTGAAGAAGTCCGCGACGCGTGTCTGAATGCTTTTGCAGAAGCCAAACAAGGAAAAACTTCTCGCTTTGTCGGCATGAGCCAAGTGGCCGATGAACCCATGGCTTATTGGGATAATATGCTCAGCCCAGTATTCAACGAATATGGCCAAGTCAAAGAAATCCTCTGTGTATCACGTGATATTACGATACAGCGACTTGCAGAAAATAAACTTCAACGCATCATTGAACAAGATGATTTAACAGGTTTATTAAACCGCCGTGCGTTTAGTCGAGTATTTAAAAGCCAATTAAAAGTGGCGCGAGAACATCAGCAACAACTGGGTTTGTTATTAATCGATCTAGATTATTTTAAGCATATTAACGACACCTTAGGTCATAGTGCAGGAGACCATTTACTGCATACCCTTGGGCAGCATTTTCAGCAATGTTTTGATATAAATATTGTAGTTTCACGTTTAGGTGGCGATGAATTTGCCATTACTATTCCAAATTTAAAATCGCAACAACAATTACAGAATTTTGCCAGCATCGCCTGTCAGCAAATGGACATGCCCATTTTCTATAATGGGCAAAGTATCAATATTGGTATGAGTATTGGCTGTGCGATCTACCCACGCGATGCACAAAATACCTCCAATTTACTTAAATGTGCTGATATTGCGCTAAATGATTTAAAAAGCAGTGGTCGTGGTGGTGTACGAATGTTCAACCATACTATGTTAAAAACCCTTGAAAATACTACTCGCCAATTAACGCTTGCACGCAGCTTGATTAAGTCCAATCAAATTATTCCGTTTTATCAGCCCAAAGTTCGTCTTTCTGACAGTCAAGTTATCGGCTTTGAAGCCTTGTTACGTTGGTATGATAAAGACCAACAATTACAATTACCTTCTCAAATTTTTGCTGCATTTCAAGATTATGAATTGGCTTCACGCATTAGTGAAACAATGCAAATTAAAATCTTTCAAGATATTCAAAAATGGATTGAACTTGGACTGCAACCGCTACCGATTTCAATAAATGCTGCACCTGTCGAATTTTTACGTGATGATTATGCGGAAAAACTACTAAATCGCTTAAAGCAGTTTGGTATATCACCAGATATTATTGAGGTCGAAATTACCGAGCAAAGCCTGTCAGAACGTGGCTCAAATTATGTGATTCGCGCTCTCCATTTATTAAAAGAGCATGGCATACACATTTCTCTAGATGATTTTGGTACAGGTCATTCATCATTAACACGTCTAAGTAACTACCCTGTCGACTGTATTAAAATCGACCGTAATTTTGTGGAACGCATGCATACCGACTGTTCAGCACTTGCCATTGTCAAAGCGATTACACAAATTGGTGCGAGTGTTTCCCTGAATATATTAGTCGAAGGTATAGAGAAACCGGAACAGGTCGATACCTTAAAAGAATGTAATTGTCATACTGGACAAGGTTTTTACTTTTATCGTCCGCTCAGTTATGACCATGCGATGGAACTTTTGAGTCACTAAAACTTGTGGAGCAAGACACGATGACACTGAAGTATTTAGTCAGTGCCTGTCTGGCAGGCCAACCCGTTCGTTATGATGCCAAATCGAATACACAACAAGCGATTTGCCAACTGATGCAGACTCACCAAGTCATTACGGCCTGCCCAGAAATGATGGGCGGCCTTAGCTGTCCACGTTTTCCTGCAGAAATTCAAAATGGTCAAGCCACTGATGTGCTCAATGGTACAGCTCAAGTTAAAGATGTTTTGGGGACAGACGTTAGTGCTGAATTTATTGCAGGTGCTCAACGAATGTTAGAATTGGCCCAATTACACAAAGTTGATGTTGTTGTCTTGAAAGATCGCAGCCCGTCTTGCGGCAGCCATTATATTTATGACGGCAGCTTTACGCGTACAAAAATTGAGGGCTATGGAGTAACCACAGCACTCCTCAAACAGCACGGTTTTCAGGTTCTGTCAGAACAAGACTTTCTGGCTATGATACAAGATCAACTCTAGATCCAAAATTGAGCGTATCTGTGTCCTTTAGCGTACCCAACGCACAATATAATCTTCAATATCGTCAGGGTTGACGTCTTCTTCACTGATGCAACGCCCTGCGGCAGACTTTCGTGCCTTCAAAATACTGTCACGACTTCCCGTCACTAGATGATGCCAACGCGGTAAATCTTTACCTTCAGCAATTCTACGATAAGCACAGCTCGGCGGTAGCCAATGAAATTGGTGAATTTGTTCTGGTGTCAGCTGTATGCAGTCTGCAACGTGTGATTTGCGATTTGGATAATCGGAACAACTGGCGGTTTCACAATTTAAAAGTTTGCATGCCACTTTGGTGTAAGCCACCTCTTGCGTATCTTCATCTTCAAGCTTGATTAAACAACACAGCCCGCAACCGTCACAGAGGGACTCCCACTCCAAATGGGTGAGTTCAGTCAAAGCATGCTTTTTCCAAAAATGTGGGCGTAGAGTATCGGTCATCTTCTCGCTCGCAACGAAGGTGGCAGGCATATTAACTGAACCCGCACATAAATTCCTCGTTTAAGTTACCGAATATTGAACATTAAATAAACAAAAGAATACATAGCATGCTTTCTGTGACTCCTATACTGATGAGACAGAATAAAAAATCACATGGAGATAAAACTATGTTCCGCTGGGCTATTATTTTCGCTGTAATTGCATTGATTGCGAGTCTGCTAGGTTTTGGTGGTGTTGCAGGCTTATCCAAAGACTTTGCTGTTATTCTTTTGGTTATTGCAGTCATTCTCGCAATTGTTGGTTTCCTCTCTCGAGGAAAAGTTTAGGCGACTGAGTGACTGATTCAATGTCGTTTTAAACTACAAATTACTCCCCTCAGACTCATGAATCAGAAACCTATGTTTTTATCATCTTGAGTCTCAATCAAAAAAATAAGAGCCTATGGGCTCTTATTTTTTACATCAACGTCAAACGCATTACGCTGTAGGTTTTAGCTTTAAGGTTTTAAGTGACGAGGTCTAAAGCCGGTTGCAATTAAAGCAATCCCATAAGCAGCAATGCCAATCACACATAAGATGATCACTTCCGCGACACGCATCCACGCAGATACATCACCGTTGTACCATGTTAAGCCATACCACAGTGCAGCAATCATCACAGCATTGGCAATCGCAAACTGAATCACCAATTTTTTCCAATGCGCACCAAAACGGAAAATATTGCGCTTATGTAAATAAAAATACAGCATCCCTGCATTCACTAAAGCGGAACCCGATGATGCCAATGCCAAAGCCATATGCTCAGCATGCCAATCAATCAGTTTAAAGAACCCAATAAACACCACGTTAAGAATGGCATTGGCTGCGACCGCCATTAAACCTACACGTACTGGAGTTTTTGTATCTTGCTGCGCATAAAACCCTGGTGCAAACACTTTGATGAGCATGAATGAAATCACGCCAGCACTCATACATTGCAATGCTAATGCAGTCATTTGTGTATCTTCAAAGCTAAATTGACCACGTTCAAATAAGGCCTGAATAATAGGTGTCGAAAGCATGAACAGCGCAATACTGGCAGGCACACCCACCAAGATAATGACTTTAGCCGCCCAATCAATCATACGGCGGAATTTGTCCTGATCCTGTTCAGCATGGCGTGCAGACAATGACGGTAAAATCACGGTACCAATGGCCACCCCAATCAAACCTAAAGGCAGCTCGGTCATACGTTCAGCACTATACAGCCATGATACTGAACCATCTTGCATGAAAGACGCCCAAATGGTGTTCAACAGTAGGTTGATCTGCGTCACTGAGACACCAAACAGCGCTGGCAGCATCAACTTCATGATGCGATCAACACCTTCATGTTTGAAGTCAACTTTCGGTGGAATCAGTAATTTTTTACGCCATAGCTCTGGAATCTGAATCGCCAATTGTAAGAAGCCTGCAGCGACAACAGACCAACCTAAAGCCATAATTGGCTCGGCCATATAAGGGGTTAACCATAGCGCACCGGCAATCATCGCGACATTAAGTAACACTGGAGCGAACGCAGGTGTACTGAATGAGCCATAACTATTCAAAATACTGCTGGCAAATGCCGTTAAGGACATAAACAGTAAGTAAGGAATCGTTAGGCGGAACATATCGGTAGCTAACGCAAACTTGTCTGCATCACCATGGAAACCCGGTGCATAGATATAAATAATCGCGGGTGCCGCCACCATTGCGATGAACGTCAAACTAGTCATCACCAGACCTAAACAGCCAAAAACACGGCTAATCAGAATCTGGACTTCGGCATGGGTTCGACTGGTTTTATATTCAGTCAATACAGGAATAAAGGCTTGTGAAAATGCCCCTTCTGCGAATAAGCGCCTAAAAAAGTTAGGAATACGAAAGGCAACCACGAAGGTATCGAAGTCTTTACCTGCACCAAATACATTTAACAGGACAATATCCCGTACCAGTCCCAATACACGGGACAACATAGTCATTGCACTGACAATGACTGTCGAACGCCAAAGCGCCATCGGTATTTCTCACTTTTGAAAGTGCGCCTATTGTAATGAAACTCGTCAAGGAATTTCATTGGTTTATTAAACGCAGTGTGTATTGTTTATTTGTTTTTAAAATGATGCAGCTGCTGACGAAAAGCGTTCCACTCAAAAAATGGACCTGGATCAGTTTTACGTCCCGGTGCAATATCTGAATGCCCTGCAATATGTTGTTGAATTTTAGGATAAGCCTGTTGTAAACACGCCACGACCTCGGTCAGCACGGCATATTGTGCAGCCTCAAAAGGTAAATCATCACTTCCTTCGAGTTCAATGCCAATCGAATAATCATTACATTCTTTTTGTGCTAAATAGGTTGAGCGACCTGCATGCCAAGCCCGATCATTAAAATTGACGAACTGTAGGACTTCGCCTGTACGCAGGATCAATAAATGTGTCGATACTTGCATCCCTTCAATGGTTTGAAAATAAGGATGTTTCGACCAATCCAACTGATTTTGGAAAAATTGTTCGATATAACCACCTCCAAACTGAGAAGGTGGCAAACTAATATTATGAATGACGACAAGCTGAATTTCGGTATCTTCAGGACGCTGGTTAAAATTCGGTGATGGAATTTGACGCGCACCTAGCAATTGCCCATCCTGCACCTGAAATGTTGTTGCTTGTGACATAAAAGAATCCTGTGTCTAAGCCGGCCTGCAATGCTGCAGATCAAAACGCCGAGCCCTACTTGAAAGTTTTAATGCTAAAACTTTCACATTGAAATCTCAATTCAAGTCTGTGAAAGTAGTTAAAAATCGCTCATTTTTCAGGAACAATGCTAATATAACGCGCACATTTTCCTGGGTTAAAAAAGATACGGAACTTCTTATGAGCATATCGCAATCTTTGCTTGAACAATCAATCCAAATCAATATTCAACACGCACTACAAGAAGATATTGGTGAAGGCGATATTACAGCCCTATTAACTCCAGAAGATGAACAAGCCACTGCAACGATTATCAGCCGTGAAGATATGATCTTGGCGGGTCAGCCTTGGGTCAATGCACTCATTCAGGCTTATGATGCCGCTGTCCAAGTCACTTGGTTGAAAAATGATGGTGACCGTGTGGCCGCAGGCGAAGCCTTTTTAAAACTCGCAGGTTCTGCGCGTAGCTTACTTACGGTTGAGCGTCCAGCCTTAAATTTTGTGCAAACCTTATCTGCAGTTGCGACCAAAACCGCTGCCTATGTCCAGCAGCTTGAAGGTTTGCATACTCGTCTACTCGATACCCGTAAAACCTTACCAGGCCTACGTATTGCACAAAAATATGCGGTTGCTGTCGGAGGTGGTCAAAACCATCGCTTAGGTTTATTTGATGCGTTTTTAATTAAAGAAAATCACATCATGGCAGCAGGTGGCATCCAACAAGCGATTGCCAAAGCACACCAGATTGCACCGGGCAAACCTGTGGAAGTTGAAGTCGAAACTTGGGATGAACTCAACCAAGCGTTAGAAGCAGGTGCGGATATTGTGATGTTGGATAACTTTAGTCAGCAACAAATGATTGATGCCGTTAAACACGTGAATGGTCGCTGCAAACTTGAAGCCTCAGGCAATATCACTATTGCAAACTTACGTGAAGTGGCAACGACAGGGGTCGATTATATTTCGATGGGTGTGCTCACCAAAGATGTCACAGCGATTGATTTATCGATGCGCTTTAATGCCTAACGCTCTAGACTTACTCTAAACATAAATAAAGGGTGCTATTGCACCCTTTTTGATGCTTAACCTCTAGCATGACTTAATCATCATCTTGCTGTTGTTTAGCTCGTTCAGTTTCATCTTCATGTTCAGAGTCCTTTTCATGCTCCGCATCGTCTTCATGCGGCTCGCGCTCATCTTGATCATCGTCCTGATCTTTTGAGTTTTCACTTTGTTCAGAAAAACGACCACCTTCACGCTCTTGATCCTGATTCCCAAAAAATCACAACCACTGATCAACAATATGCTGAACAAAGAAAAATACATCATCCAATTTTTCATTTTTAGCCCTTCAAAGCATCCTGATCCTATTAATTTGAGCCAAAGACACGCTACTGAATAGCCGATTCGTGTTGGATTTTCTATATTCAACGCATAAAAAAACGCATCCGATGATGCGTTCTTTATTCAGTTTGAACTGAATCAAACAACTTACCAGCCTAAAGCTTCTTGTTGTTTTTTGATCAATTCTTGAATGCCTTTTTCAGCCAATTCAAGCATTTCATTACATTGGGTACGTGTAAACGGTTTGTCTTCTGCTGTGCCTTGAAGTTCAATGAACTCACCAGCTTGTGTCATCACTACGTTCATGTCTGTTTGGCAGCTTGAATCTTCTTCATAGCAAAGATCAAGTAATGCTTCGTCTTGATACATCCCTACAGAAATCGCAGCAACTAAACCTTTTAATGGATCTTGTTTAATTTTTTTATTTTCAAGCAAGACATTCATCGCATCGACCAAAGCAACTGCTGCACCTGTGATTGATGCTGTACGTGTACCGCCATCTGCCTGAATCACATCACAGTCGATGCTGATGGTATTTTCACCCAATTTTTTCAAATCGACCATCGCACGTAAGCTACGACCAATCAGACGTTGAATTTCTTGAGTACGACCGCTTTGTTTACCACGCGCCGCTTCACGGTCAGTACGTGTATGTGTTGAACGAGGTAACATGCCATATTCAGCAGTCACCCAACCCTGACCTTTTCCTTTAAGGAAACGCGGTACTGAGTTGTCAACACTTGCAGTACAAAGAACTTTTGTATGACCAAATTCAACCAATACAGAACCTTCCGCATAACGTGTGTAGTTACGGGTAATTTTTACTTCACGTAATTGATCTAATGCTCGTTGGTCGATACGCATAATGAGTCCTTAATCTGACAAAATTGATTGCGGCACATTATAACAGAAGGTACAGCCAGATTCGGGATGCATTCGTGTGCATTTACAAAATCCATTCATCCAAGTTTTGATAGGCCCATCGTACGACATCAGGAAATTTGTTAGACTGAAGCCACGCAAAATTCAGGACGAATTGCATGTCGATACGGGAAGAACGTAAGCAACAAAGTCGTAAAGCTATCCTTGATGCAGCGCTTGCATTGAGTACCACAGGCCGTTCTTTTAGCAGTCTGAGCTTACGCGAAATTTCCCGTCATGTCGGCTTGGTTACTGCTGCGTTTTATCGCCATTTTCAGGACATGGATGAGCTCGGTTTGGAACTAGTCGACCAAATGGCCCTGCACCTTCGGAATGTCCTCAATCAACTGAGTCAGCAATGCTTTCAAGCACCAGATGCACGCACACGACAAAGTCTGGATTATTTATTTCATGCCGTTGAGCAATTTCCTGAGGCATGGATGTTTCTTATTGCTGAACGTTGGGGTGGTTCAGCATTCTTAAGACAAGCCATTACTCGTGAGTTTAATTTTCTCAGTACCGATTTGGCCCATGCACTGGCTCAAGTTGAAGCGACTCAACATATTCAATCCGAACAAGACCTCAAAGTATTGGGACAAATTTTGTTTGAATTGGCCTTGAGTTGGGCAATGCAGTGGATTGACTTACATCGACATGTTGAACTTCCACAGCGTAATGAAGCGCTACAACAATTTCGCCGCCAAGCTCAGACCCAAGTTCAGCTCTTATTTCGTGGCATCTTACATTGGGATCGATCTTTGGCTCAAATCGCTGATCCACAAAATTTATCGCCCTAAACTCAAAATGTGCTGTCATAAAAAAGCCGCATCTTGTGCGGCTTTTTTATGACATCTGTTATTTCGCTTTGCGTTCTTTATCAACAAGGAATTTCACGATTTCAACGGTACGTGCATCTTCACCTTGTACGATGTATTTACCATTGACGGTAATCGCAGGCACGCCGCTCAATTGATATTGAGCCGCTAAGTTTTTCGCTTGAGCAATTTTTGATGACACAGCAAATGATTTAAATGTGCTGTTAAATTTCGCTTCAGGAACACCATAACGGGTGTAGAACTTCGCAAATGCGCCTTGTTCTAAGATATTTTTCTGACCCACATGAATGTCATGGAACAATTGTAAATGTGCTTTTTGACGAACGCCCAGTGCTTCTGATGCATAGTAAGCACGTGCGCCTTGTTCCCAAAGTGGGTTCATTGCTGCAGGTGTACGGACAAAACGTACATCTTTAGGCAATTGCTTTAACCACGTTTGCATATGTGGTTCTAATTTAAAGCAATGTGGGCAACCGTACCAAAAGAACTCACGAACTTCAATTTTACCCGGACGTTCGACTTTAATCGGTTTTGGAATAACCGTGTAATCAGTCCCCGCGACAAATTGTGCTGCCATCGCACTGCCGGAAAAAGCCAAAATAGCTGTTGTAATCGTGCCTAAAAGGAATTTTTTCATTGAACTTATCGTCCTCAAAATCATTATGATTAGTTTATGGCAACACTATAAATCAAATCTGTCGATTTCGTTTTCATTCTGTGAACTTTTTTAAGGCTTTTATCGCTTTTTTTTCAGGACGCGCTACACTAACTCCCATAAACTTTTTTCTAAAATATAAAGACTTGATTGAGGTGCAACCGATGTCGCAATTGAATGTTGATCCACAAGAAATTGCCAAATTTGAAGCTTTCGCAGCCATATGGTGGGATCAGCATTCTGAGTTCCGCCCTTTGCACATGATTAATCCTTTGCGTTTGAACTGGATAGATGAGCATTCAAATGGCATCACTGGCAAGAAAGTATTAGATGTGGGCTGTGGCGGCGGTATTTTAGCTGAAAGTATGGCACGTCGCGGTGCGCAAGTATTGGGTATCGACATGGGCGAAGCGCCATTAAATGTTGCACGCCTACATGCCGAACAAGAAAATGTGCAAAATATTGAATATCGCCAAGTGCCTGTAGAGCAATTGGCAGAAGAACAAGCAGGTCAATATGACGTCGTTACCTGTATGGAAATGCTCGAACACGTACCTGATCCAGCATCAATTATTTTAGCGTGTCAAAAACTGGTAAAACCGGGTGGTCATGTATTCTTATCGACCATTAACCGTAATCCTAAAGCCTATTTGTTTGCGATTATTGGTGCGGAATATGTTTTACGCATGTTGGCGAAAGGCACTCATGATTATTCAAAGTTTATTAAACCTTCAGAATTAGCTCATGATATTCGTCAAGCCGAGTTAAAACTCAAAGATATGACAGGTTTACATTATAACCCGATTACCAAACACTATTGGCTCGCACCGAATGTGGATGTGAACTACATGGTTCATACGGTGAAAGAAGCCTAATGAAAGCTGTACTCTTTGATCTTGACGGTACACTGATTGATACCGCGGCTGATTTTATTCGTATTATTCAAGACATGTGCCGTGACAAAGGCATTGCGGTGGTCAGTGCTGACGACATTCGTGTACAGGTATCTGAAGGCGCGCGTGCCATGGTCAAACTGGTCTATCCAGAGTTAGACGTTGAAGATCCTGTCTTTCTGGCACATCGTCAACGCTTTTTAGATCTGTATGGTGCTGATATTGCAGTTGATACCGATCTGTTTGAAGGCATGTATCCACTACTCGCAGAGTTAGAACAACATCAAATTCCGTGGGGCATTGTCACCAATAAGCCGCGTTCACTCAGTGAAGCGTTGCTCAAAGCGTTGAATTTAACTGAACGCTGCTCGGTATTGGTTTGCCCAGACGATGTCAGTAAAACCAAGCCAGACCCAGAGCCGATGTATTTAGCAGCCAAGCACATTCATCTAGATGCTCAAGACTGTATCTATGTCGGTGATCATCCACGTGATATCGATGCCGGTCGTAATGCGCAGATGTACACAATTCTTGCGGCTTATGGCTATTTACCTTTACAGCACAAAGATGACTTAACAGCTTGGCATGCAGATTGTATAGTGAAGACTGTTGCTGAATTGCATGAAGTCATTCATGATTTGGTCATCAAACCGAAAACGCTAAACACAGCGACTTTATAACGATAGAACACAACACAATAAAACGAGGAGGTACGGATGAAATATTCAGAATATCAACCTCGCCCCGATCTGCTCAAAGATCGCATTATCCTGATTACAGGTGCGGGCGATGGTATTGGGCGTGCGGCTGCCCTCAGCTATGCCTTACATGGCGCAACCGTGGTTTTACATGGACGCACACTGAATAAACTAGAAGTGATTTACGATGAAATTGAAGGATTGGGTGCCCCCCAACCGGCGATTTTACCGCTACAACTGTCTAGTGCCTCTCCTCGTGACTATGAGCTATTGGTCGACACCTTAGAAAAGCAATTTGGTCGCCTAGACGGCATTTTGCATAATGCAGGGATCTTGGGTGAGCGAACTGAACTAGAACATTATCCTGTGGATGTTTGGGATGATGTCATGGCGGTGAACCTTCGTGCGCCCTTTGTACTGACTCAAGAGCTGATGCCCCTACTGCAAAAATCTGAGCATGCCTCAGTGGTCTTTGCCAGTTCAGGTGTGGGGCGTGAAGCCCGTGAACGTTGGGGCGCGTACTCGGTTTCAAAAATTGCCATTGAAGCCGTGAGCACTTTATTCGCAAAAGAAAATGTACATCCGAATATTCGCTTCAACTGCATTAACCCAGGGGCAACACGTACTGCCATGCGTGCAAAGGCGTATCCAGACGAAGATCCAAAAACTTTGCCTACGCCTGAAAGCATCATGCCTGCATATTTATATTTAATGGGTGACGACAGCTTGCATTTAACCGGTGCCAGCATAGATGCCCAAGATGAATAGGGTGAAAACCCAATTTAAAAAGGAAGCGCGAGCTTCCTTTTTTATGTATTGAATGCCTACAAGACATCATTAACCGACTGATTTCGCGGTGTCCACGCGAAAGTCGACTTGAGTTTTTAGCAAATTTGCCGATACTTGGGGCATTCTTTAAAAACATTGGATTGATACATGTCTGACTTTAGCAATATTACAGTGACTCCAACTGAGGATGGCATGGTTAACCTACTGGTCGATGGTCAACCGATTTCAGCAAAATATGGCATGAAATTCGACCCGAGTATCGTGGACGATTTAAAGGGCTTAGATGTCGGTCAAAATGCAAAATTATTTGAACAATTTATTTTTTCGCATACTGACTTAAACTTTGAGCATGCCTATTTCTATGTCACTTGCATTCAAAAGCAAGAAGCAGGCTTTCAAGTGATCACTAACTTTGTTTATCGCATCATTGCGCAAGATCAAGCACCGTTTGAGCATGTGATTACCAAACAAGGTGCAGCAATGACACCTGAAGATATTAATGAATTTATTCAAGCTCATATTCAAAAATCATTAACGGATTATACCGACCTGAAATACGCATACTAATTAAGTTCCAAGTGACACATTTAGAACTAAAAAGGGCCATTTGATGCCCTTTTTTTAAACCCTTAGATTAGCATTTGAAATTCAACAAGCTTTGATCAATAGACAGCTTCATTACCCAACTTGCCATTGATCGTATTTTTAAATTATTTTTATAATAATATTCGGTTTTTCAAATTAAGTATAAAAGCATAGACTGCTGGCCATGACATAGACCGACGGCAAGGAGACCCAAATGGCTGATCAAAAACGCAAAATTGAAACCATTCGTTCAATTAAAACCTTACAACTGACTGAAAATTTGATCTCTGCAATGGACGATGCCGAGCAAGCTGAATATGTGGCTCAAGCAATTTATTCACTCCAATGCCTAAACGAGCAGTGGTACTAAAACCCGAAGTTACTCAACATTTTCAGTCTTTCATCTCTCCCCTCATTTGCCTGTCAAGACTTGATGGGCTGTTTTGATCGTGCTTACAATAGACCTCAAATTTAATCAAAGCTGAATTGCAAGGATAAAAAGAACGCATTATCGGACCTTCGTTTTCAAAATAGAAAGATTGTTCTCGGCGCCAAATTTATCGCATAATATCCGCAATCTCTTCGTTTTATTTAAAGAAATATTCATCTTTCTTCACAGTTTCTCTGCATTTAATGCGTACAGTAGTGATATTGAAGATAAATTACTCATGAGGGTTGAACATGAAAAAGATTTTGCCAATTTTGGCTATTTCTTTCAGTGCTTTAATAGCAAGCAGCATCACGTCTGCAGCGCCTCACTTCAAGAACGATGAACGTGGCTTTGATGGCCCACGCGGCAATGCATATGGTCAAATGAAAAAAGATCGTGATTTCCGTGGTTATCAGGACGATGACGATCTTGAAGATCGACGCCGTATGCGTGAACAACGTGGAGTCAAACGTTTGCAACAACATAAATGGCAAACGGGCTATGTGATGCCACAGCATTATCGTGGTAATGGTTATAAAGTCGATTATAAAGACCATAACTTACCTAAACCATCGCGTAATCAGCAATGGTATAAAATCAATAATGACTACATATTGGTCAACTCAGATAGTAACAGTATTCTGAAAATTTTAGGTATGTAAGCCATTTTGAATTAAATTTCGCCATATTTTTTAAAGCCCAGATTAACTCTGGGTTTTTTTATGAGGTTTTTCAACATTTAACCGAAAAGCCTGATGCTGCCTAGCTTTCAGGTCATTTGCACACCTTCAAATTTCCTCCATACATTTCACAATTCAACTATATTACCCCCACGCTTTCTCTGAACTTTCTCGCTAATTTTGAATCATCGAAAAACAGATTAGAAATGTATAGAGGTGTCCCATGAACAAAATCGTATCGAGTTTAGTTCTTTCAGTATCGGCTTTAATGGCAACGACAGCAGCAATCGCTGCACCAGACCATCGTCAAGATGACCGCCGTTACCATCCGTCATACCAACATCAAGACAACCGTTGGGACAAAGATCACCGTCCGAGCAATTGGAATAACAACAACCGTTATGACAATAATCGCTACGACCGTAATGACTTTCGTCGTGTAAATCCAAGCCGCGATTGGCGTGTTGGTCAAAGCTTTCCTCGTTATTTCGATTCAAGCCGCTACAAAGTGAGTGATCGTGAAGCGCGCCGCTTACCGAACACCGGTCGTTATCAACAATGGTACAAAATCAATGGTGACTACGTGCTAGTCAATGATCGTACCGATCGCATCATTCGCATTAAGAATGGCTAATCATTCGACGATCTCTTAAGTCCCTTTCCCAACACCTGAACACTGTTCAGGTGTTTTTTTATATTTGCTTTCCGCTGTCATATGTTTTTGTTTAGAATCATCCATACCAAAGCGAATAAACAGGCATAGGCATGCAAACGAATATCACTGAACCATCTTCCAGCACAACCTTACAGTATGTGCATTGGTTCCGTCATTCTGCACCCTATATTAATGCGCATCGCAACAAAACCTTTGTCATCATGTTTGATGGTGAAGCGCTGCAACATGAAAATTTTCAACACATTATTCATGATATTGCCTTATTACACTCACTTGGTATTCGTCTAATTTTGGTGCATGGTGCTCGTCCGCAAATCAATCATAATTTACAAAGCAGCGGCATCAAGACACCATTTCATCATCACCGTCGCATCACCACTCGCGAATCCTTACCTGCGGTGATGAATGCCGTCGGTTCCATTCGTCTGCAAATTGAAGCCCTCCTGTCTATGGGTTTAGCCAACTCACCGATGTACGGCGCGCGTATTGATGTGGTCTCAGGCAATTTGGTCACGGCAAAACCGTATGGCATTCGTGACGGTATCGATTTTCAACTGTCTGGTGAAGTTCGTTCCGTCGATATCGATGCAATTCAACGTCATTTAGAGAGCCAAAATATTGTGGTGCTTGGGCCAACAGGTTATTCCACGACAGGTGAAGTGTTTAATTTATTGGCTGAAGAAGTTGCGACCAAAACCGCCATCAGCTTAAAAGCGGATAAGTTGATTTTCTTGGGCAAACAACATGGTTTGCACAATGAACATCGGCAGCTACAACGCGAAATTACGCCTCATCAACTTGATCAGCATATTTTGCAATATCAAGATTCTAACCCCGACATAGCCCTGCATTTAAGCGTTGCCAAAGATGCTTCCCTTCAAGGCGTACACCGTGTTCATCTCATTTCCTATGCCTATGATGGCGCATTGATCGAAGAATTGTTCACGCGTGACGGCTCTGGCACCATGATCACTGATGCGCATTATGAAGAAGTGCGTACTGCCGATATTCAAGATGTTGGCGGCTTAATCAATCTCTTACGCCCTCTCGAACAAGAAGGCATCTTGGTTTATCGCTCACGCGAACGTCTGGAAAATGAAATTGGACAATTTGCAGTGATTGAACGTGACGGTACGATTTTGGCCTGCGCTGCGTTATACCCGATTCCTGTCACAGGGGATGAAAAACGCTCTGCTGAAATCGCGTGTGTGGCTGTGCATCCGGGGTATCGAAAATCAAATCGCGGTAGCCAAATTTTGCATTATTTAGAAGAAAAAGCGCGAGATTTAGGTATTGAACAATTGTTTATTTTGACCACACGAACAGCGCATTGGTTCCTTGAACAAGGTTTTGAACAAGTCAGTGTCGATGACTTACCGAATGCCCGTCAGGCCTTATACAACTACCAAAGAAACTCATTGGTTTGTAAAAAGTCACTTTAAAGTGGCTTTTTTTATGCGCTGAATAGCATTATTTTGCATAAGGTTATGCCTAATCCCTTGGCTATCCCCCTCAAATCACTTTGCAAGCCACAGAATAACCATATCTGCCATTTAAACAACCCAAATAAATAAATAATTTCAATAACTTAAAATAATACTTTGACACATTATATGTTTTTCTAAAATCATAATTTTTCATAAGTTTTGCTGATTTTTATTTATCTTTTTTCCTGATTTTAAATTTAAGTTTTCTTATTTTTTTCGAAAAAGAAAACTCTTTAGCTTATGTGTTCATAAATCAACAGTTCTGCAAATTTAGACCTTTATAGGAGCAACACATGCGTACTCACAAAGTAAAACTTTGGACAAAAACACTTGTACTGTCTACAGCGGTTGTGGGTGCCATGATGATGTCGGGCTGTGGCAAAAAAGAGGCTGATGAAAATGTCACCTTAAATATTGGCTTCCAAAAATATGGCTTATTGCCAATTTTAAAAGAACGCGGAACCTTAGAAACAGCCTTAAAAAGCCAAGGTGTAAATATCAAATGGGTGGAATTTCCTGCGGGTCCACAGCTGCTTGAAGGGCTCAATGTGGGCAGCGTGTCATTTGGTGAAGTCGGTGAAGCACCGCCTATCTTTGCTCAAGCCGCTCAAACCGATTTAGTTTACATTGCCAACCAACCTGCAGTTCCAAAAGCTGAAGCGTTAATTGTGCAAAAAGATTCGGCTATTCACAGTATTCAGGACTTAAAAGGTAAACGTGTGGCCTTAAACAAAGGCTCAAACGTGCATTACCTGTTGCTCAAGCTGTTGGAAGCCAATCAGCTTAAATTTAGCGACATCAATGTCGTGTATTTACCACCTGCCGACGCACGTGCTGCTTTTGAAAAAGGTGCCGTTGATGCATGGGTAATTTGGGACCCGTTCCTTTCTGCTGCTGAGCATCAACTTAATGCTCGCACCATTGCCAATGGCGAAAACTTGGTGAAGAACTACCAGTTCTATTTGGCCGATCGTAAATTTGCTCAGGAAAATCCAAAAGTGCTGCAAGCTGTGGTGAATGAGTTGAATTTGACCACGCAATGGGTCTCAAAAAATCAAGACGAAGCGGCCAAGTTACTCGAAGGCAAAACCGGCTTAGGTCTAGATGTGCTTAAAACCTCAATTTCCCGTTTAGGCAATCAAGTGACGCCGATTACTACACAAGTGGCGCAAGAGCAGCAGCAAGTCGCTGATGCGTTTTATAACGAAAAATTAATTCCCAATAAATTAAATATTGAGTCGGCCATTATCAAATAAGCCGACTACAGCATAAGGGCGATGCCATGCGTATTCTAAGAACATTTTCCATACTGACTTTAGCCACTTTGGGCCTTGGACTCAGTGCGTGCCAAAAACAAGAAACAGCACAGCAGGATCGTGAAAAACCAACTGAAACAGCCGTAAAAACCTTGGTTATTGGTTTTCAAAAATCAGCCTTAAATTTGTTGGTTGCCCGTGAACAAAAGCTCTTTGAACAACAATTTCCCGGTGCTCACATTGAGTGGAAGGAGTTCCCTGCTGGCCCACAAATGTTAGAAGCCCTTGCGGTCGGTGCGGTGGATTATGGCTATGTCGGCAACACCCCGCCTATTTTTGCCCAAGCTGCCAATAAAGACCTGAATTATATTGGCTATGAAGTGGTGCCTGAACAGTCGCTTGCTGTCGTGATTCCAGCGGATAGCTCAATCAAAACCATTCAAGAATTACGTGGCAAACGCGTTGCTGTACAAAAAGGCTCGAGTGCTCATGAGTTATTAGCCAAAACTTTAGAAAAAGCCGGTTTGACTTGGAGCGATATCCAACCAATTTGGATTCCACCAGCAGATGCACGGGCCGCATTTGATAAAAAATCAATTGATGCATGGGCCATTTGGGACCCGTTTTTATCTGCAGCGGAGTTGGATGCTCAAGCTAAAGTGCTGATTCAATCTGGTGATTTTCCAAAGACCTATTCATTTTATGTGGCAAATCCAAAGGTCGTTCAAGCACACCCTGATGCCCCAGCTAAATTTTTGAAGGCCCTAGATGCTTCCGATCAGTGGATTGTGAAGAACCAAAATGTGGCTTTAGAGATTTATCAAAACAGCACTGGGCTGCAAAAGAATATTGCTGCGCAAGCCTTTTCTCGCCGATCTAAACCATCTCCTGTGCGACCGCTGACACCTGAGGTCATTCAAGCACAGCAAAATATTGCGGACTTATTTAAACAAGTCCAACTGATTCCAAACAACATTCAAGTCCAAAAGCAAGTTTGGACACCTTCATCACATTGATACCCGAGCCATCAAAAATACAAGGAACTGAACATGAAAATTTTCTGGTTTATCCCTACCCACGGTGACAGTCGCTACTTAGGAACAAGTAAAGGTGCGCGCCAAGTCGATCATGCCTACATGAAGCAAATTGCAGTAGCGGTGGATAATCTTGGCTATGAAGGCGTTCTGATTCCGACAGGTCGTTCATGTGAAGATCCATGGCTTACAGCTGCAAGCTTGATTGATGCCACTAAAAATTTAAAATTTCTAGTCGCGCTACGTCCGGGGGTGACAACGCCTGCACTGACTGCACGAATGGCTGCAACATTTGACCGTTTATCTGGCGGCCGTATCTTACTGAACTTAGTCACAGGCGGTGATGAGCAGGAACTCAAGGGTGATGGTGTCTATGAAGATCATACGACGCGTTACCAAACTGCTGCTGAATACACCACCATTTGGCGTGAAATTTTAACCCGCTCACATACCGGTGAAAGCTATACCTTCCATGGCGAACGTCTGAGTGTGGACGATGCCAAATTACTCTATCCACCGGTACAAAAACCGTATCCACCACTATGGTTTGGCGGTTCGTCAGAAGCTGCTGTTGAACTCGCAACGGATCAAGTTGACACCTATTTGACTTGGGGTGAGCCACCTGCTGCGGTAAAAGAAAAAATTGCAGTGGTGCGTGAAAAAGCCAAAGCCAAAGGGCGTGAACTGAATTATGGCATTCGTTTGCATGTCATTGTACGCGAAACCAATGAAGAGGCATGGAAAGCAGCTGAAGAGCTAATCCAATATGTCGACGATGCCACCATTGCAGCCGCGCAAGCCAAGTTCAAAACCATGGACTCTGTAGGGCAACGCCGTATGGCTGAACTGCACAATGGCGACCGTAGCAAATTAGAAGTATCGCCAAACTTATGGGCCGGTGTTGGATTGGTTCGTGGTGGTGCAGGTACGGCACTCGTTGGTGATCCTGAAACTGTAGCCGCACGTATTCAAGAATATGCCGATCTCGGGATTAGCACCTTTATTTTCTCTGGTTACCCACACCTAGAAGAGTCTATCCGTTTTGCAGAATTGGTGTTCCCACTACTGCCATTGGAAACACGTCAAAAATTGGTTCAACCAAACTTAACAGGCCCATTTGGTGAGATTGTCGCGAACAACTACACCCCAGATGAAAATAAAAAAGCTGAAAAGATTCAGGAGCCGGCCTAATGTCCAAAACTGTTTCTGTTGAAACCTTCAAAGCACCGAAGGTTTCACGTGGAACACAACTCGGGCAGCGTTTGCTGCCTTGGTTGTTTCCTATTGCATTAATTATTGTGTGGCAAATTGCCTCTGTTACAGGGCTGTTAGAAAGTCGTATTTTGCCTGCGCCAAGTGCGGTGGTGGTGGCCTTTTGGAACTTACTGATCAGTGGTGAACTGTGGAAGCATGTTCAAATCAGTGCGGGTCGGGCTTTGGTCGGGCTTTTAGTCGGTGGTGGATTAGGTCTTTTTTTAGGGCTGCTAAATGGTTCATCAAAAACAGCATCAACCCTACTCGATACCACGCTGCAAATGATCCGCAATATTCCTGCTCTTGCCCTGATTCCCTTGGTGATTTTATGGTTTGGGATCGATGAATCGGCCAAGCTGTTTTTAGTCGCTATTGGCGTATTCTTTCCCATTTATATCAACACCTATCATGGCATTCGTTCTGTAGACCCTCAACTGATTGAAATGGGCAAAAGCTATGGTTTGAGTGGCTGGCAACTGTATAAAGAAATTATTCTGCCAGGGGCGATGCCGTCTATTTTGGTTGGTCTGCGTTTTTCACTCGGTCTCGTTTGGGTTTTATTGATTGTGGCAGAAACCATTTCAGCACAAGCCGGCATCGGTTATATGACCATGAATGCGCGCGAATTCCTGCAAACCGACATCGTCTTGGTCGGGATTTTATTGTATGCCCTACTCGGTAAATTGGCCGATGTACTGGCTGTTGCCTTAGAAAAATATTTACTCCGTTGGCACTCGGGTTACCAAAAATAAGGAGCATTTGATGACCGATTTAAGCATAAGCCGTCATGCAGACGACTCAACCCAACCTCAGCGTTCTTCTGTCGAGGATATCAACCCCCATGCGGTGTTGGGCGCAGAGATCCTGATTGAACAACTACACAAATTTTATGGCGATGTTAAAGTCCTTGAGGACCTTGACCTGCATATTCAACCCGGTGAATTCTTGGCGATTGTCGGTCGTAGTGGCTGTGGTAAAAGTACCCTGCTTCGCCTCATCGCCGACTTAGAAAAACCGAGTTATGGCGAAATTAAATTTAAGTCTGCACGTCATATTCGTGAAGGCATCACAAGTGATGATATTCGTGTGATGTTCCAAGACCCTCGCCTCCTGCCTTGGCGTAGCATTGAGAAAAATGTACAACTTGGTTTAAGCAAAGACCAACACGCCAATGCTACAGCACTCCTCGAAAAAGTCGGTTTAAAAGACAAAGCGGGGCTTTGGCCAACACAGCTATCAGGGGGGCAACGTCAACGTACTGCACTGGCACGTGCTTTGTCACATAAACCACGCATTTTGCTGCTAGATGAACCACTGGGTGCGCTCGATGCCTTAACACGTTTAGATATGCAGAATTTGATTGAAAAACTCTGGACTGAACAAGGTTTTACCGCAATTTTGGTCACACATGATGTAAGTGAAGCCGTGCAGTTGGCAGACCGTATAATCTTGCTCGATAAAGGCCATATTGCCAAAGAATTTCGTGTCGATTTGGCCCGCCCACGAAAAAAAGGCATTGAATTTACTGAACTTGAACAACAAGTCTTACAAGCAGTCTTGGCCACTTAAGCTATACATGTGCAGGAAATCATCACTTAAACCGTATGACTTCCTGTTCTGTTCCAAAGCAATATCACAATAAAACCATGTATAGCATTGAGGGCGATTTATCGTCTGTTGACAAATACATCACAAAAATTACGACAAATCATATAAATCCATGACTAAAAATAATGATTTATTTAGATTTCACCCTAAAATGATTATTTGAAATATTATGGCATTCGTTGTATTTATTTGACCGTTGAACAGAATAAACTGCCAAAATTCATAAAATTAAAAACGATGATTGTGCACAAATCTGTTGATTTGCCGTACAATTCAATATTCCCTTTTCATTTTCTTAAAAGAGCTAATGGAACAAAAAAAGAGTACCCAGAAACGCCACCAGTTGCTCAGTGCAGCACTGGATGTCTTTTCCCTGTATGGCTTCAATGGCGCCAGCTTGGATGAGATCGCACAGATTGCAGAAATGCATAAATCGAATATTTTCTATTATTATGAAAATAAAGAAGCGCTTTATGTTGAAGTTTTAACAACGGTTCTACAAAAGTGGCTTGCACCGCTACAAATGTTGGAAGCAGACCTTGAGCCTGAAGAAGCGATCACCAATTATCTATTGCAGAAAATTGAAGTATCTCGTACGCAACCGAAAGCCTCACGTTTGTTCGCACTTGAAGTCATTCAGGGCGCACCACACATTCTTGAAATTTTAAAAGGCCCACTAAAAAAATTAGTGAAACGCAAAGCCAAAGTCATTAGCAACTGGCAAGAGCAAGGCAAAATTTCAAAAGATATTGATCCAGAACTTTTAATTCTGAACATTTGGGCAATTACGCAAAACTATGCTGACTTTGCTACCCAAATGGAAATGGTCACTGGAAAAACCTTACGTAATCGCAGTATGCAACAACGGATTATTCAACATACCGTTCATATGATGCTTTACGGTGTAATTCCACGCCCAGAAAAGTAAATTGAGTTGGGTCGAATTGGCATACGACCATAGCTTTCTATGGTCGCCGACCGAAATTAGCTAAACGCCTTATTTTACTGTTTGATATAATTCCAATAATTTCTTTGCGCCGAATAATAAATTTTCTTCCCAATCCAGATGTGCTGTGTCATTCGCACCATCGGTAATATATTTTACCGACACAAAGCGAATACCCAGTTTTTTACATACTTTAGCGATTGCGTAGCCTTCCATATCGACAAGATTACACGGTACTTTCGGCAGCCCAGTTTCAAAGCTGTCGCCTGTACCACAAATTCCTTTAGGCAAATGGCTAAACATGCTCTCTGGCTGAATTTCAGCAGGATGATCGGTATCCATCGGCGTCACCCCCACATCAAAACCCAAAGGCGATACATCCATATCCCGTTGTACAAATTGAGCTACTTCAACCAAAGCATGTGCATCAAAATGTGAACTTCCCGCAGTGCCCAAATTCAGCAAAGTATGACATCCGGTTTTTTGAATCACATCAAAGGCTTTAAATGCGGCATTGACTTTACCAATACCACTGTAATGCACTTCAATGCCTGCAGCTTCAAATAAGCCTTTAGATTCACTCGGCAGGGCCATAATTAAAGCGATTTGCTGACGCATAGCGGTCTCCTCAAATTGATGCCTTCATATAGCATACATTTGCACGTGCGCAGAAAAAATCATCTTCAAAAATCACATTGCTCAGAAAATAAATTCCTCACGCAGATTTGAATGCTATCAAATTTGAAATTGCATCGGACGTTTGCCAATAAAAGATGGTGCCAATTGTTGGTCGTGACGTAAGGCATCTAAAATCTTCTCTAAGGCAATATGTGCCATATCCCCTCTCACACTATGTGAATGGGTCATTGGCATATGCTCGATGCCCGCTCTTCGCGCTGACAAAATTTTAATGTCTTGTTTGTTGACCACCCAAGTATAGGCATTCACAGCCGGCATCAATGCCTTAGACAACAATTTTGGAATCGGAAATTTATAACTGACACAGGTATAAACCCGTGACTCATACGGCCCCACAGGGCTAATCAGACTATTAAACACCATGCCCGATGGCTCTCCCCAATGGTATTCCACCAAGGTAATATTCGGCGCGATAAAACTGTCGCGGTGGACCTGTTCAGCACCATGCGGATTGGTCAGCCATGGCATCCTGCCGACATCTGCATCATGGTCATGATAGTCAACGACTACTTTGCGCGGCCCCACATCTATGGTGGCATCCACGGCTTTTCCCGACTCTGAACGAAACCAGCCTTCATGCACAAATATGGTATGGGTCACATCCATAATATTTTGTGCAACAGCGCCCATCTCACCATCATAACTGCCGACCATGTAATAGCTGACCCAGCCGGCTTGATCATAAAACGGTAATTTAAATATTTCTGGGCGTTCCTGTTTGGGCTTTTCACCGAGATAAATCCATACCACCCCATCTTGCTCACACACATCAAAACTACGCTGTTTAAAGGGATGCGGTTTTTCTGGAAAAAACTGCCCATTGACACTGGGAATATGCGCCACATGGCCATCACCCTGATACGACCAACCATGATATGGACATCTCACGCAGCCATCAGTCATTTTACCCTGAGACAAAGGCACACCACGATGCACACATTGATCGAGCAATGCAGCGGCTGTTCCATCTTTTTGTCGGAACAGAACAATTTTTTTACCATACAGGGTGGCTGAAAAAGGTTGATCTTTTTTGAGTTCTTTAGAGGTACAAGCGACGTACCACTCTTCTAATAATCCTTTGGCATCATCCCAAAAACTGGTTTGATTACACATAATTCAATCCTTATTTTTATCTTTTTTGTTTTAATCCATATGCCTTGCTCTAGTTCCTATACTTCAAGCAAGTTTATATCTCGAAGCCAATTGATCTCTTGAAAATACGCGCAAATTTTATACATGAATGTTTTGCTTGGATAGCAAAATAACGTAACTGCATCACACGCTTGCACAAGCTCTATATTTGTTTGCTGAAATCCGTCAAAGCCAACGCGCTATAGTTTTCTTCAACGGATTTACATTCACCCGACATCATTTAAGATGCGCTCTGAGCATCACAATACGCTTTTAAACACGGAGAAAAAATAAGCTACCGCGATAAAATCCTTGTATGGTTTTCAGCATCACCAATAACCAAAGCGTACAGAGCAATACTGCAAAAAAAGTACCGAACTGTTGAATAGCGTGTAATTGCGTCTGTTCCGCCAAATGGATGACCGCCAAACTAAAAACGCCGAATGGAAACGTCATCGCCCACCACCCGAGATTAAAGGGTAAATCTCGCAAATGTTTTAGCGTGATGAGTATAGCGATTCCAAACCACCATACACCAAATCCAAGTAGAACAAGGGCTGCGAATACGCCGCCTTGAAGCAACACCTGTCCTAAATCAACCAAATTTACTACTGTCAAAATACGCGGGGCTTGCTCTCCCAAAAGTAACAGCGCTAAAGCCCCTGTCCCAATCGGTCCTAAGGCCAACCAACTGCTGATCGCCATATCCTTGCTTGGCAATTGATGTAAAGCTAGACGCAGCAACAAGATGCTTAAGATGGCAAATGCTGGAAATACTGAGATTCCCCAAAGCAGATAACTCCCCAGCAAAATATGGACAGCATGAGCCTGTGCAGGTAAATGCGCCAACAATAAACCGCCTGAACTGGCAGCCACCTCGCAAGCCACTATCGGCAATAACCATACTGCGGTCATGCCTTGCAGCGCATGTTGCTGACGACTAAACATCAGAAATGGAACACACCATGCAATCGCTATTGACATCAACACATCGACATACCATAAATATTCAGCCCATGTGATGATGCTCATGCCCAAAAACTCTGTGTATAGCGTGGTGCCAAATTTCAATGCGCCATTGATCAGGGTTGCCAGTGCCATGGGGATCGCCCCAAGAAATAAACTCATCACTGGATGCTGGAAAATCTGCTTGTGGGTACAATATCCATCGGCTGAGATACATCCCACTAAACAATATGAACAACACGATGCTGATCTGCCACAGCGCTGCTCCGAAGGACCACATCCACTGCGGCGCCACCGCTATAGATGGTAAAATGAGGGCCACCACACCTGTGCCCATCACCACCGTAAACCAGTTTGGGGTGAAATGACGAATCAAGTCTTGTTTATGCTGGAGTTGATAAAATGGCATTTTCATCGCATGATGCTCATCAAAATGGAATGTCTATAGTTTAAGCACACCATTAAATAAGAAAAATTGATTAATATTTATTTTTATAATTTATTTTATTGATATTGAATTCATCTCTGCATAAAAAAACTTGAGTAAAAACACAACAACAAGACGAACGCAGAAGATTATGGCAATATATAGCCCTCAAACATTTTCAACAATTGATTCGCCCATGAAGCTGCTCCGTCTGAATGCTTTAGCGCCCCACTTAGAACTCCCCAAAACTGCCGTGACCATTGGCAATTTTGATGGTGTACATTTGGGTCATCAAGCGATGGTCAGCCAGCTCAAAGACATAGCACAGCAACAAAACTTAAAAACAGCTGTGATGATTTTTGAGCCACAACCGCTTGAATTCTTTAAAGCTTATGATGCACCGCCTCGAATCAGTTCACTACGTGAAAAAGTCGAATATTTAACTGAACTGGGCGTCGACTATATTGTGGTGGCGAAATTTGACAATGCCTTTCGTAATCTCAGCGCCGAAGAATTTGCCGATATTTTAAAAAATAAACTCAATACACAAAGTTTAGTTTTGGGCGAAGATCATCACTTTGGCAAAAACCGCCAAGGCAATAGCGAATTTTTACGCCAATACGGCTTCCAAGTCACAGCCCTGCAAAATGTCGAAGTCGATGGTGAACGTGTCAGTTCAACACTGGTTCGTCAGACATTACAAGCAGGTGACCTTGCCCATGCCGCAAAACTTTTAGGTCGTCCTTATAGCATCACCGGTCGTGTGCAGTACGGCGATCAAATCGGTCGCACCATTAATTTTCCTACCATTAATGTGCGTTTAAACCGTCATAAACCTTGTTTAAATGGCATTTATGCAGTCGATGTCATTTGTGAAACCGAATCTTTAACAGATAAAGTAAAAAACGAAAATGCTGACAAATTAGGGGTTGCAGGTTATGCACCCTCTGCCCTGTTTGGTGCAGGGCATGTTGGTACGCGTCCCGCGATTAAACAGGAACATCCTGAATGGCGATTAGAAGTACATTTTCCTGATGTTTCTGCTAATCTGTATGGCCTGTTAATGCGGGTGACGTTCTTGAACTTTTTACATGGCGAAAAGGACTACCCTTCGCTTGAAGCACTGAAAGCCGGAATTGATGACGACGTCGAAAAGCTCCTTGAGTTTCGAGGTCAGCACCCTCATTTCCCCTTTTAAACCCCGATTATTTATTGTAAAACGCGTCAGTCAACGGGCTGATAAATTTGGAAGACAACTTGCATGAGCGATAAGCAAAATCCTGAAAATGCAGTGGATTATAAAGCCACGCTAAACCTCCCAGGTACTGAATTTGCGATGAAAGCAAATCTCGCAGTACGTGAAGCAAAATGGTTAGAAGAGTGGTATGCCGACAACATTTATCAGCAGATTCGTGCATCGCGTATTGGCAAGAAAAAATATGTGCTTCATGATGGCCCTCCATACGCAAATGGCCAAATTCACTTAGGCCATGCGGTAAACAAAGTCCTCAAAGACATCATCATTAAAAGCCGTGTAATGGACGGTTTTGACGCACCGTATGTACCAGGCTGGGACTGTCACGGTCTTCCAATCGAACTGAAAGTTGAAGAAAAAGTCGGTAAAGTCGGCGTGAAAGTAGATGCCTCAACTTTCCGTAAAGCCTGCCGTGAATATGCTTACACCCAAGTCGAATTACAAAAGAAAGACTTCGTGCGTATGGGCGTATTTGGTGATTGGGACAACCCATACCTCACCATGAACTTCAAACAAGAAGCCGACATCGTTCGTTCGCTCGGTGAAATTGCCAAAGCAGGCCATATTGAGCCGGGTCTTAAACCAGTCAACTGGTGTTTAGACTGTGGTTCTGCCTTAGCTGAAGCTGAAGTGGAATACGAAGACAAAAAATCAGATGCGATTGACGTTGGTTTTAGCGTTGTTGATTTAGCTGATTTATCTGCACGCCTAGGTGTTACAGTTAGCGATTCTACAGATATCGTGATCTGGACAACTACGCCTTGGACTATGCCTGCCAACCAAGCGGTTGCTCTACACGCTGAACTTGAATACCAATTGGTGAAAGCAACTGGCGAAGACAAAGCAGCGCAAAACTTCATCCTTGCAAAATCATTGGTTGAATCTGCAACGCAGCGTTATGGCTTTAATGCAGTTGAAGTGATTGCTGAGTTTGCTGGTGCAAAACTTGAAAACCTAGTACTACAACATCCGTTAATTGCTGAACGCCAAGTACCAGTAATCTTAGGTGAGCATGTAACTGATGGCAGTGGTACAGGTGCTGTACATACCGCGCCAGGCCATGGTGTGGACGACTATAAAGTTGGCCTACAATACAACCTGAAAGTCGACAATCCAGTCGGCGGCAACGGTGTATATTTACCGAGTGCGCCAATTTTTGCAGGCGAACACATCTACAAAGCCAATCCAAAAATCATTGCTGCTTTAACCGAAGCAGGCAAACTTTGGGCACATGTGGTGATCAAACATAGCTACCCACATTGCTGGCGCCATAAAACACCGATTATCTTCCGTGCAACACCGCAATGGTTTATCAGCATGGATGCAAAAGGTTTACGCCAAGGTGCATTGAACGCGATTGAAAATGACATCAGCTTCGTACCGGATTGGGGTAAAAACCGTATCCAATCGATGATTGAAGGTCGTCCAGACTGGTGTATCTCACGTCAACGTACATGGGGCGTGCCGATTCCATTCTTCGTGCATAAAGATACTAACGAACTTCACCCACGTACGCCTGAGCTGATCGAAGAAGTAGCGAAGCTGATTGAACAAGAAGGTATTGACGGTTGGTATAACCGTGATGCATCTGAGTTTATCGGTGCAGATGCAGAGCAGTACAATGCGGTTCGTGACACTCTAGACGTTTGGTTTGACTCTGGAACAACACACTTTGCAGTACTTCGTGAACGTGAAGAATTGCAAGACCCTGCTGACTTGTACCTTGAAGGTTCTGACCAACATCGTGGCTGGTTCCAATCTTCATTGTTAACATCTATGGCGATTAATAACCGCGCACCGTACAAAGGCTTATTGACTCACGGCTTCGTTGTGGACGAAAAAGGCCGCAAAATGTCGAAGTCGATCGGTAACGTGATCACTCCGCAAGACATCATTAAAGACATGGGTGCAGATGGCCTACGTTTCTGGATTGCGTCTGCAGACTACCGTTATGAAATGACTGCAGGTAAAGAAATCTTCAGCCGTGCATCAGATGGTTACCGCCGTATCCGTAATACGTTGCGTTTCTTGTTGGCTAACTTGAATGGCTTCAAACCATCGACTGATGCTTTGCCTGTCGATCAATTGATCGCACTGGATCAATACATCTTGCAACGTGCTGCGGAAGTACAAAAAACTATTCAACAAGCTTATGAAGATATGAACTTCCATATCGTGACTAGCGCATTGACCAACTTCTGTATTAATGACTTGGGTGGTTTTTACCTCGACATCATCAAAGACCGTCAGTACACCACCAAAGCAGACTCAGCAGCGCGTCATTCTGCACAAACGGCGTTGTATCACTTGGTTCAGGCCTTTGTCCGTTGGATGTCTCCTATCTTGAGCTTTACCGCACAAGAAGCTTGGCCGTTGATTCCAGAGCAATCTGAGAAATATGTATTTACTGCGGAGTGGTATGACATTCCTGTAGCCTCTACAGCGAATCTGGTGACTGAAGCTGAATGGCAAACCTTGATCACCGTCAAATCTGCAGTAAACAAGTTTATTGAAGCTGCACGTACTGCAAAAACTGTGGGTTCAAACTTGTCTGCCAAAGTTGAACTTTGGGCCAATGCTGAACTGAAAGCTGTTTTAGACAAATTCGGTGAAGAACTGCGTTTTGTCCTCATCACCTCTCAAGTGATTGTTAATGAATTTGACGCAGCACAAGGCGAAGCCTCTGACCTTGACGGTTTAAATGTCAAAGTCTCTGGTGCTGACGGTGAAAAATGTGCACGCTGCTGGCATGTACTGCCAGATGTGAATACACATCACGAACATCCAGGTCTTTGTTCTCGTTGTATTATTAACCTTCCTACAGGTCAAGGCGAAGAGAGAAAATATGCCTAATCCACAAGAAAAAAAGGGCTTCTTTCAATTCTACCCACACAATTTAGTGTGGGTGGGCTTATCCATTGTTGCCATTATTTTGGATCAATGGACCAAATGGATTGCAAGTACACATCTGAACTACGCAGATCCTGTACCTGTCATGCCCTTTTTAAACTGGACATTACTACATAACTATGGCGCTGCCTTTAGTTTCTTGTCCGATGCCGGTGGATGGCAACGTTATTTCTTTACTTCACTCGCAGGACTTGTGTCTGTCATTTTTGTATTTTGGCTCATGCGTATGCCAAAAAACGTGAAAGTCCTTCCAATTGCCATTGCCCTGATTTTAGGCGGCGCAATAGGCAACTTAATTGACCGCGTATCTTTAGGTTATGTGGTGGATTTCATTCACGTGTATTACAACAACAGCCACTTTCCTGCATTTAATATTGCAGACAGTGCCATTACATTAGGCACGATTCTGCTTCTTATCGATACGTTTTTCTTAGAAAAACACCGAATTCAACGTGCGGAAGCGCAAAATGACTGATTTTATCAATCCTAACGAGGAAACTCGTATTGAAGAAGGTTCTAAAGTAGACCTTCACTTTTCTGTTGCTATTGAAAATGGCGTAGAAATTGACAATACCCGTAGCCGTGCTGAACCTGTCAGCCTTGTCATGGGTGATGGCAGCTTATTACCGGGTTTTGAGAAAGCTTTATTCGGTTTACGTGCAGGTGACCGCCGTACTGTGAGCCTTCCTCCTGAAGATGCTTTTGGTCCATGGAACCCGGAAAACGTACAAAAATTTGATACTGTCAAATTTGAGCAACGTCCTGTTGAAGGCCATATGATTGAGTTTGAAGATAAAGCCAAACAAAGTCTGTATGGGGTGATCAAAACTGTAGGTGAAGACATTACCGAAGTGGATTTCAACCACCCTCTAGCCGGTAAAAATATCACCTTTGAAGTTGAAATTTTCAAAGTGACCCCTGCCGGTCAACAAGGCGTAAAACTGATCTAAGTTTCAGCAAATGAAAAGCTCCTTCGGGAGCTTTTTTTATCACTATTTTTATAACTATCAATCGACTCGATACATTTTCTGTATATGCAACGGACCGAATTCATATTAATTTAATGCAAAACTTTAAAACAAGACGGGAAATATGATGAAACTGCATATTATTGTCGGCAGTGTCCGCGAAGGCCGTACGGCAATTAAAATTGCCAACTGGCTACTTTCAGAAATCGAAAGCTATGACTACAGTACCGTAGAAACTGAAATTGTCGATTTAAAAGAATGGGATCTGCCAATTTTTGCAGGCGCACATCCGCCATTAACAGGAATTTATGACCAACCCAAACAACAAGTATGGGCAGATAAAATCGCGCAAGGCGACGCATTTATTTTCATTAGCCCTGAATATAACCACGGTTATAGCCCTGCACTCAAAAATGCGTTGGATTACCTCGGTAAAGAATGGGGCGGAAAACCTGCAGCATACGTTAGCTATGGTGGCACCAATGGTTCACGTTCGATTGATCAAATTCGCCAAGTGGCAACCCAATTGGGCTTAATTGACAGTAATGCTGTGGTTGAAATTCGTGACATTTTCACGCGTAATCAAGCAGATAAATTCGAACCGAATGAATTTGATAGCAAAGCGGTTAAAGCGATTTTCAAAAAATTACTGCAATATGTGAGTGCTTAATTCTTGCCGTTCGCGTGATAAATGCCGCCTTTTGTAGGTTCAGGCTTACATTATTTTCGGCAGATGGCAGCTATACCCCATGCATCATCCACGATAAAGTTAAAACATACAGAGACAGGATGTCACTGAACATAAAACAACAATGATAAGACTAAGCAGGAAGCTTACGGTAGGACAGGAGTTATACCGCTAGAATGAATCTGAAAAAAGCCTCGACAGGATGTCGAGGCTTTTTTCATTTCAAATGCTACACAAGAATAGCTCTAACATGAGCCACAACCGAACTCAGGGCCATGGCTCAATGGGTCTCACCCAATCGGATACGATTACTTTTTAGAACTCTCCACAATTAAACGCGTCACCAGGTACAAACGCGGTACGATAGAATCTGTCAAAATATATTCAGCTTTATCTGAATGTAATCCATCACCTGACATGCCTAGTCCCTCAATGATCGCGGCTCTCGAACTAACCCCAGCAAAAGCGGCATCAGTACCACCACCCCAAGCGGTCGTTTCAACTTTCATCGGCAGCTTTAATTCGTTTGTGTAAATCTGCTGGGCTGTCGCGGCCAATTTTTTGGCTTGTGGACTGGCTTCTAAAGGTGGTCGACGGACTTCAAATTTGACCTCGACCTGACTTTCCGCCAATTTTTTGGTTTTGACTTTTTGCTTCAAGGTTTTTTCCAACTCAGCAAAATCTTGTGGTTTTAAGGAACGAGCATCTGCCTGCGCTGTCGCATGGTCAGGAATCACATTTCGGGTTTTTCCAGCCGTCGCAACAGTCCAATTCAGCTTTAAACCCGTTTTCGGATTGGATAGATTTTCTAATTGTTGAATCTGAAAAGCCAGTTCTGTCAAGGCATTGACCCCTGCTTCAGGTTTTACCCCCGCATGCGAACCCCGCCCTTTAATATCTAAATAAGCCGCACCAATCCCACTAGTGGCTAACATCAAACTTCCCTCTAAACCACCGGTTTCAAAGGAGAGGACAACGTCCTGATTTTGAGCTGTATCCATAATCAATTGGCGCGAGCCGGGTGAACTGATTTCTTCATCTGAATTAATTAACACCGTAATGGTGCCGTAATCTTGGTACTTCAGCTGTTTCAGCATATCCAAGACATGAATCACTGCAGCAACACCTTGCTTGTCGTCCAAAATACCTAAACCATAGGCTTTATTACCATCTATACGAAACGGTTGACCTTGCAATTGGCCCTTTTGATACACCGTATCATTATGTGCCAACAACATAATGTTCGTTTTACCTTTGCCTTTCAGTACCGCTTTTACAATCGGCCCTGTCTGATCTGGCGCACCATCGAGTTTCATGATGTCTTTGGGCTGAATCACGTTCACCTCAGCCCCTGTGGCTTTTAATTGCTCTGCGACCACCTTGGCAATTTGATTCAAACCCTCAATATCTTTACTGCCAGATTCAATATTGACCAAGGTTTTCAAGGTCTCTAAATAACTGTGTTTTTGACTTTCCGCAATTTTCTTAATCTCTTGTGGAGATGCTGCCCAATTTGCTGAAGCACTAAGCGCAATGGCACAACCTAATGCGAGCTGAAGTTTTGACGTCGTCCGTTGTTGTGTAAGTGTTCTTAGCATCGATCTTATTCCCTGTATATTTTTCATTATGAATTTTTAATGTCTGATAAATTAGTTCACCATTCAACCAATTAATCGCAAAAATATGTAACACCGCTGATAAAGCTTTTAGTCACTTCAAAACCAGCTTCCAGCTGTTTTAAAAGCGGTTTAGATCGATTTGGAAACATAGATCTAGCATTCGAGAGCCTAGCTGCTATGCAATGCCTTGAAGGAACGGTCAGAATTAAAATTTAAGTGTTGTACGTTTTGGCTTACATTAGATGCGGATAATAGACACTATTCACGTTATTGGATTACTTTTATATTAAGGTCATACAGCGACAGGATGTCACTGAACATAAAACAACAATGATAAGACAATGAGCAGGAAGCTTAACGGTAGGACAGGAGTTATACCGCTAGAATGAATCCGAAAAAGCCCCGACAGGATGTCGGGGCTTTTTTCGTTTAGGCGATGTGAAAGCAACATTCCATGTATTTGCACAGACTAAACATCGACCTGAAAACCTAAATCGACATCACAAGCGGCTTGACCACCTCGTATCCCCCAATTTTCTAGAGGGCTTTCACGTAAGGTAATGATGATATGGTCGGCCGGAATGCCAAATTCCACCAAATTTTGCACCAGCATTTGATATAACTTACGCTTGGTTGCCACGGTTCGTCCCGCAAAACAATCGATGGTGATATGTGTAAAGCGCTCAGGCTGCGTCAAATGATCAAGCACCTGAAACCGATGTAGCGCATGCACTTGCAAACGTATATTGCGGTCATATCGAGGCAGTTGAAAACTCTGTTGTAAGGCGTCAAAGACAGCATTTATCAACTGTTGTTCTTGTTCTATGCTGTATTGCATCCGTATATCGATTTGTGTTGCAGGCATGCGCGAAACTCATTGTTGTTATTTAGATCACTACACTAGCAGGATTTAGCGACGTTCTGCTGTAGGCATTTACCTACAGCGCTTGCAGTATTTACGCCTATGGCCTCAACAGCAACGCGCCTATAGTAAGAACATACAGAGACAGGATGTCTTGCAATAAAAATAAATAATGCACATGCAGCAGGAACGCTGATCGGTATGACAGGAGTCATATCTTTAGAATGAATCTAAAAAGCCCTCGATAGGATGCATATTCTTGCCCAATTGGACACTTGATAGTATATCGTACTGGACACAGATTCTTCTTTTAATTGGACACTCTTATTTTCAGACACTCTTTGCATCTAAAACGAAATTTAAACGAAAAAAGTAAAATGATTCCTATGAAAAAAGCGGTTATTGCACTGAGTTGCTTAAGTATACTTTTGATGGCCTGTTCCTCGCTTCTTAATCTAAGTATTCAGAATTCACTAAAAGAAGTGAGAACATCAAAATTCCTAAAAAATGAAGATAAAACAAAAAACATTGGTGGGATTGATGCAAATAGTAATGGTGTGCGTGATGATATTGAGGGATACATAAAGCTCAAATATGGGAATAACCCTGAATTTGTTAGCGTATATATGCAGTATGCACAAGAATTACGAAGAAAGCTGACTTTGGCTAGTGATGATCGTGAGGTCTATCGTAGAGCGTCACACGAAGTTAGTAGAAAAATGGTTTGTGCTGCGGAAATTGACTATAAAGTTGAGCCTGAAAAAATGTATCGGGACACAATGATCATTTATGCCCTGTCGGTGAATACCAAGCAACGTAAGGCTGAAAGTAATCGTATTAGCTCGTTGGTGAGTGGCATGGTATTCACATTACCAACTGAGGAACACTGCAAAATTAATGAATACGTTTATTAGGGTGTGTTGACATTTACAGCCGATAAATTGAGCTAAAGAGGCAACCATATAAATATACAAGCTAAAGCAACAGCGCTTTGATAGTTACGTTTTAGCTTATCGTATCTTGTGGCAATTCCTCT